>NZ_DBUF01000006.1:248769-280550 GCF_002307755.1 Acinetobacter sp. UBA1297 | reverse complement strand
AATTTTTACTATTGGGCTAATTGCTTAATTTATATGCGAATATTAATTAAATTATACTAACTATAACATGTATTAACACTTATTCTTAAAGATGTAACTCTATTTGAGTTTAAGTTTGGTTAAAATTATTTCCACTATATTAACAATTGTACAAAAGAATAAAGCTACTCTAGAGGCCTGTTTTCAACCCCAGAAAACAGGCCTTTTTTTATAAAAATTATTCTGGAGTTATGAGTTCATATGATGTTTAAAATAAAGTAAAAAATTATTTAAATGTAAACTTATAATAATTAAAAACAGGTAGAATATACATTAAAATAAATGAAGCATTGATATTAAAGTAGTTATAAGTATGTCTAAATTTATATCCCAGAAGAATGATTATATAAGTATATTGAAGTCACACCTATAAATACCTAACTCAAATGCTTTAAATAAAACTCATCCTTAGTTATAACAAAACTTATTGTTTGCTCCCTTATAGTAAAGATGTTCGTTTGATAACGACCAACCTGAAACTAACTCAATATTTGTTATGAGGTGTGAAATGGCTAATCAAGATAATAAACGCGACAATAACCAGCGCCAGCAACAGGGCAGCAATAATCAGCAACAGCAAAGTGGCAGTAATAATCAGAAACAGCAAGGTGGTGGCGGCCAAAATAGTCGTCAGCAAAGTCAACAAAGTGGCAATAACAGCTCAGGACGCGGCTTTGCTAGTATGGATGCAGATAAACAGCGCGAAATCGCTAGTAAAGGCGGTAAAGCAGCCCATGAAAGTGGTAATGCACATGAGTTTACCTCAGAGGAAGCTCGTGAAGCAGGCTCACAAAGCCACAAAAATGATAGATAATTATCAAGGACTTTAATTTTATTAAGAAGTCTTTAGATAATTTTCTAAAAGGAAAGGGTTGCTTGGAGCAACCCTTTCTTTGTACTTCTGATATATAATTTGGTATGAATCGGATAAGGGTGTCAGATCTTGGCGTGAGTTCCATATTTATCGATCATGATTGAACTTGCTTCATTTAAGCCAATCACTTCACAGGAAGTGCCGCGCTCGGTAAATTTTTTGATGACGGAATCCAGCATAGCTACAGAGGTTACATCCCAAATATGGGAATGGGTAAGATCAATAATTACTTTTTCCACCTGTTCATTAAAATTAAAACTCTGGTAAAAACGTTCGGATGAACTGAAAAAAATCTGCCCCACCAAGCTGTAAATTCGGACACCTTCCTTCAAAGTAGATTCAACTCGAATATCATTTTCCAGTTTGTTGGCTAAAAACAGTGCAGAAAGCAATACACCAGTCAGTACGCCCAAAGCCAGGTTATGAGTGGCAACTACGACCACCACAGTTGCGATCATTACACTGTTGCTACTCTTCGGGTTTTTATGAAACTGTATGACTGATTGCCAGTTAAATGTGCTTATTGAAACCATAATCATGACTGCCACTAAAGCTGCCATTGGTATCAACTTAAGCCAGTCACTGATAAATACCACCAGAATTAAAAGAAATATCCCTGCACAAAAAGTCGATAAACGTTGTCGACCGCCAGATTTCACATTAATCATTGACTGTCCAATCATGGCACAGCCAGCCATACCCCCCATAAAGCCGGTAACAATATTTGCAATACCTTGTCCTTTACATTCTTGATGCTTATCACTTGAAGTATCAGTCATTTCATCCACAATACTGGCGGTCATCATTGACTCTAAAAGGCCTACTGCAGCCAGAGCAATAGAATAAGGCAAAATAATTCTGAGCGTTTCAAGGTTAAGCGGAATGTCTGGTATAAGAAATACAGGCAGACTATCAGGTAAAGTACCCATATCGCCTACAGTACGTATATCACTATTCAACCAGATTGAAAGCAGGCTAATCACGACAATACACACCAACGGGGAAGGTAACCAGCTGCCAAGTCTTGGAACATAGGGAAATAGATAGATAATACTGAGGCCTACAGCAACAAATAGATAAACCTGCCAGCTGACATTGATGAGTTCAGGTAATTGAGCCATAAAAATTAAAATGGCGAGGGCATTTACAAATCCAATCACCACAGATTTAGATACAAAACGCATCAGCTTGGCCAGTTTGAGGTAACCAGCCAGTATCTGGATGACGCCAGTCAGTATGGTAGCCGCAAGCAGGTACTGTAATCCATGCTCTTTAACCAGAGTAACCATAACTAAAGCCATAGCTCCAGTTGCAGCTGAAATCATGGCAGGTCTGCCTCCTACAATGGCAATTACTACTGCCATAGAAAATGAAGCATATAAACCGACTTGCGGATCGACTCCGGCAATAATTGAAAAGGCAATTGCCTCGGGAATAAGTGCCAGACCTACTACCAGTCCAGCCAGCACATCAGCACGAATATTTGAAAACCACTGTTCACGGAAAGAAGACAACATAAAGAAAGCCCGTATTTTTATTGGAACAGGCGAGTGAGGTGACAATATTGTGAAAAAGACATAATTACGCCACACCACTAACCTTTAATATAGCAATGAGAAATTACTTCTAGGAAACGAGTAATCAGGGTGGCGTAAGAAACATAGAAAATAGTAAGAAGGTTTAGATTGTAGAGCACCGAGAATAACACGTTTCAATTTGTTAGAAAATTGGTGCTGATCTGATCGGCCATAGTGTTAAAAGAAATTCAGTTTTAAAATGCATGAAGCATTACGCTTTTGATAAAATTACATCAAGATTTTTCGATAACAACTAAAGATAAGAGATATGAAAACAGTTATAACGGTAATCGCAGCAGTTACAGTCGTCTCGGTAGGCTATATAACCTATCATAGTATCCAGCAAAAACGTCAGCAGGAGATCAAGCAGGTCATCCAGGAAGCACAGAGCTCTTTAGAGCAGGCTCAGCACAACCCGCATCATCTCGAACGGAGTACTTTCCCGGTGTTTGATACTGCAGGGAAATCCGTTCAGACTGAAAAAATGTAGAGATTTTTATACTTTTTTGGGGTTAACGGGAGAGAAAATAAAAAACTTGCAAGTTTATTTAAAATTAAGCGCCTGATTTTAAATATTTTAAAAACAGTAAGTGTTCCAAATTAATCTAAGAAGATTAAACCTGATAATCAAAAATAAAATCAGTGTGTTATAATCTGGCCGAAAAAATTTAGCGGGTAGATTTAAGTTAACACTTTTTTCTACAGGTTAGATGAAAAAGCTGCATAAGATGATGCAGCTTTTTTGTTTGCCTCGCCTATTAGTGGCACTCATCAAGTGTTTAGTAAGTTTGGGCTCAGGTGCAGCTTGAAGATGGGAAGTAATTAGGATGGCATAGGTCTTGCTGTTTTATCCAGAATTACTTGCACAATATCTGATTTTGATGCATTTAAATTTTATAGCAGTGTGGTGATTTGAGGCTTTTCAGGCCGAGGATTCAATCGCAAAGATCTTAATTCTCAGGGGCGATGTAATGACAACTCCCAATACCTCAGCCGGTATGCTTGAGCGCTTGTTCAAGCTCAGCGAAAATAAAACCAGTTTTAGAACAGAAGTTCTAGCAGGTGTAACCACATTCTTGACAATGTGTTACATCATTATTGTTAATCCAATGATTTTATCCGAAACCGGAATGGATCATGGAGCTGTCTTTGTCGCAACCTGTCTTGCAGCCGCAATTGGCTGTCTGGTTATGGGAATTGTGGCCAATTATCCAATTGCCCTTGCACCAGGTATGGGACTAAATGCCTATTTTACTTATTCAGTGTGTTTAGGGATGGGGGTGCCTTGGCAAACGGCACTAGCTGCGGTATTTGTTTCAGGTCTGGTATTTATTGCTATCAGTATGTTCAAAATCCGTGAGGCAATCGTCAATGCCATTCCCATGTCATTAAAACTGGCAATTGGCGGCGGTATTGGGCTGTTTTTAGCCTTGGTCGCGCTCAAGAATGCCGGCATTATTGTAGATAATCCGGCTACTTTGGTAGGGCTGGGCGATATCAAACAGCCAACAGTTTTACTGGCCCTGTTAGGTTTCTTTCTTATTGTCATCATGCATCATTTTAAGGTCCGTGGTGCAATCATTCTCAGTATTCTGGTCGTAACTGCAATTGCAACTGCTTTAGGCCTGAATGAATTTAAAGGTATAGTAGGCGCGGTGCCATCATTGGCTCCAACATTGTTACAAATGGACTTTGAGGGCCTGTTTACGGCCAGTCTGGTAGGGGTGATTTTTGTATTCTTCCTGGTTGACCTGTTTGACTCTACCGGTACTCTTGTAGGGGTTTCTCATCGTGCTGGCCTGCTTAAAGATGGCAAGTTACCACGCTTGAAGAAAGCATTATTTGCTGACTCTACTGCCATTGTAGCTGGGGCCGCACTAGGCACTTCATCTACTACGCCTTATATTGAATCTGCATCGGGTGTGGCTGCAGGCGGCCGTACTGGCTTAACTGCTGTTGTCGTCGGTTTCATGTTTCTGGCGTGTTTGTTCCTGGCACCGTTAGCCCAGTCTGTACCGGGTTTCGCGACAGCACCGGCTTTACTGTTTGTTGGGGTATTAATGATCCAGGGTATTACCCATATTGAATGGGATGATATTACTGAAGCGGTTCCTGCTTTCCTGACTATCGTTTTCATGCCTTTTACCTATTCAATTGCTGATGGTATTGCTATGGGCTTTATCAGCTATGCACTGGTGAAGCTTTTTACAGGCAAAGCAAGTACGGTTCCTTACATGGTATGGATCATTGCCGTGTTATGGGTAATCAAATTTGTTGCTTTTGGTGGCTAATTTTTATACATCATTCAGGGTGTAAACGGAAGTTTGCACCCTTTTTATTTATTGCGAATTCCAAGGAGAGACCATGAGTCATACTGAACTCATTCGTGCTTTACCTAAAGCTGAACTGCATGTACATATTGAAGGGACGTTTGAGCCTGAACTCATGTTTGAAATTGCACAGCGTAATCAGATTGATATTCCTTATAAGTCTGTAGAAGAGGTAAGACAGGCATATAATTTTCATAACCTGCAGTCATTTCTTGATATTTATTATGCAGGGGCAAATGTACTCATTCATGAAGAAGATTTCTATGACCTGGCTTGGGCATATTTTAAAAAATGTGCTGAAGATCATGTAGTACACACTGAAATATTCTTTGACCCGCAAACTCATACAGATCGTGGCATAGCATTTGAAACAGTTCTGAATGGTTTGCAACGTGCCTGTGATGATGCAAAAGCAAAATTGGGTATCAGCTCATACCTTATTATGTGTTTTTTACGCCATTTAAGTGAAGAAGCAGCATTGAAAACTCTGGAGCAGGCACTTCCTTATAAGAATCAGATTATTGCAGTAGGCCTGGATTCAAGTGAAGTCGGCCATCCACCAGCCAAATTTACCCGGGTTTTTGCCAAAGCCCGCGAAGCAGGCTTTTTGGTGGTTGCACATGCGGGTGAAGAAGGTCCACCAGAATATGTTTGGGAGGCTTTAGACCTGTTAAAGGTTAACCGGATTGATCATGGTGTGCGTTCTGAGGAAGATCCGGTTCTCATGCAGCGGCTGATTCAGGAAAAAATGCCTCTTACAGTTTGTCCGCTGAGTAATCTGAAACTTTGTGTAGTGGATGATATGCAGCAGCATAATATTCACCGTCTGTTACAGCAGGGCGTTAAAGTAACAGTAAATTCAGATGATCCATCTTATTTTGGTGGTTATATGAATGATAATTTCTTTGCTATTCAAAAAGCACTAAATTTGTCTGAAGCTGAACTTAAGCAGTTAGCGATTAATTCTTTTGAGGCGGCTTTCATAGACAATATTGAAAAGCAATCATGGATTAAGAAAATTCAGGCTCTGTAATCAAATAAAATGAAATCAATAGGTTTGCTCTATGTAGGCCTGTTGATTTATTGTTATAAAAAGTAAGCTGAAAAAAATAGTGATAAAAGCCTTATATGATCAGGAAACAAATGTGCAATTTAACTGATCAATATTATTTATTATGCCTGATTATCTTATTTTTACAGATTTAGATGGAACACTATTAGGCCACAATACTTATACTTATACGGAAAATCTGGAGCTAATCAGACAGCTTAAAAGTCGTTACCCCATTATTTTATGCAGCAGTAAAACCGCATTAGAAATTAAAGATTTACAAAAAAAATTAGGTTTAGTGGATATGCCGTTTGCTGCAGAAAACGGGGCATATATATATTTTAATTCTTTCTATCAGTTTCAGAGTCCGGTCAGGCAGGCAGCCATTACTGAAGCATTACAACGACTTCGTATACAGTACCATTTGAATTTTCAGCTTTTTAGTGAAAATACATCCCAGCAGATTGCTGAGTTAACCGGATTAAGCTTAGCTGAATCATGTCAAGCCCTACAACGGCTTTATAGTGAAGTGATTATCTGGGGTAGCAATCCACAATATGAACAGCAAATTATTGCCCGGCACTTGGCCAAAAACTTGCATATAGTACATGGCGGGCGCTTCAGTCATGTATTGAGTACAGCATGTGATAAATCTATAGCAGTACGCTGGCTACAGCAATTTTATCCAGCTGAAGCTGTCCGGATTGGCTTGGGAGACAGTGAGAATGATATTGATATGCTAAAAGCCTGTGAGCATGCTGTGGTTGTAAAGCGTCCTTATAAACCGGTCCTTCAATTTGCGCATAATTCTGTCTACTACACTCGGAAAATGGCTCCAGCAGGCTGGAAAGAAGGTCTTGAATACTTTTTACAACAATAAATGGAGAGAAAATAATGGTCGATTTTGCACAAGAAGGTATGATTACGACGATTCATGATCTAAAGCAGCGCCAGCTGGAAGATTATGAAAATGAATTGCGTGAATTTACTAAATATAGACCGGTTACCTTAGTTTTACCTTCACTTTATTCTGAGCTGGAACGGCCTGCACTTACTAAAATTGTGCAGGAATTGAAAGAAGCTGATTATATCCAGCAGATTATCATCGGACTGGATCAAGCTAATCCTGAACAATTTAAGCATGCCAAGGAGTTTTTTTCCGAGCTACCTCAGCCGCATACCATTTTATGGAACGACGGACCGCGTTTACAGAAAATCCATCAGCATCTTGAAGAATTAAAAGTTGCACCTTCACAACGTGGAAAGGGCCGTAACGTCTGGTATTGTGCCGGCTATGCGCTAGCTGAAAGTAACAGTAAGGTCGTGGCACTCCATGACTGTGATATCAGTACATATCAGCGTGATATGCTGGTGCGGTTGATTTACCCCATGGTTCATCCACAGTTTAATTTCCAGTTCTCTAAAGGATATTATGCCCGCGTAGCTGAGCATAAAATGAATGGCAGGGTATCCCGTCTGCTGGTTTCTCCACTCTTACTTGCACTCAAGAAAGTCTTTGGTCCACTGGATTATCTGCTTTATCTTTCAGCCTTCCGTTATCCACTTTCAGGCGAAATGGCAATTCATCTGGATGCATTACGTGATTTAAAAGTTTCAGGTGACTGGGGGCTGGAAATTGGAGTTCTTTCTGAAATCTATCGTAATTATTCTACCAAACGGATCTGCCAGGTAGATATTGCTGACCGCTATGAACATAAGCATCAAAATGTAGTGAACTCAAATGGAGAGGGTGGCTTGAAGCGTATGAGCCGTGATATTGCTCTAGCACTTTTTCGTAAACTTGCCACGCTGGGCGTTCCAGTTAGCCTAGATAATATTCGGATTATTCGTGCAACTTATTATCGAAATGCTTTAGATATGATTGATCACTATTATTATGATGCAATAACCAATGGTTTACATTATGACCGGCATAGTGAAGAAAATACGGTTGAACTTTTTGCCCAGAGTATTGTTGAGGCGGGAGAGCAGTTTATGAATTTTCCAAATCAGCAGTCGTTTATTCCAAGCTGGAACCGCGTACATTCAGCTTGTCCAAGTATTTATAAGGATATTAAACAGGCAGTAGCGCTCGATAATATGTGATTTGAAGATTCTTTAGGCAGTTATTTACATTTAACAGTGTTCAGATACTTCATAATCTTTAAAATTGGTCCAAAATTTATATATACACTGATAAAGGATAAACATGAAGAAATCTATACATATACTGGCACCCTTGGCCTTAATTTTATCGGCGTGTACAACTTCAGGAATAGAGCAATCGGCCAATACCACCACAACTACACAGCAATTAGGAGCAGCTGCCATTAAAGTGGCAGTAAATGCAAAATGTAATACTGAACTAAACAACCAGCCCGCTTGGCAAAATATAACTAAGGTAATGACAGCTGAGCAGAAACAGGCAGTTCAGGCAGATATTTGTGGTTGTGTGAGTGATAAAGCTCCACAAAATATAACAACTGTGGATCTGGCTACAGCAGCGATTGATCCGGCTGCACGTACCGCCATCATAACCAATGCAGTCACTAAAACAATTAATGCATGTGTAGCAGAAGCTTTAAATTAAGTTTTTTCAGTATTGAGCAGGATGATACAATCAGCCTGCTTTTTTATGAGTAGATAGTTTGATGAAAATTGCAGGTGTAGATGAAGCAGGGCGTGGACCATTGGTAGGTGCTGTCGTGGCAGCTGCAGTCATTCTCGATCCAGCTCGTCCAATCGAAGGTTTGAATGATTCCAAAAAACTGACAGAAAAAAAACGTGAAAAGCTTTTTGTCGAGATTCAGGAAAAAGCTTTGGCTTGGTGCATTGCAGAAGCAAGCACTGCTGAAATTGATGAAATAAATATCTTGCAGGCTTCATTACTGGCAATGCGCCGTGCTGTGGAAGGTTTATCAATTCAACCGGATAAAGTGCTGGTCGATGGTAATAAAGAACCTGCTGGCCTACAGATGAGCTGTGAAGCTATAGTAGGAGGGGATGCTTTATACCAGGAAATTTCGGCCGCAAGTATTCTGGCTAAAGTAGCACGTGACCGGCAAATGGTCTTACTAGATCAACGTTACCCACATTACGGTTTTGCCAAACATAAAGGTTATCCGACCAAAGCTCATTTTGAGGCAATTGGTATACATGGTGTAATTGATGAGCATCGGCGTAGCTATGCGCCGGTTAAGAAGGTCTTGGCTTTGTTAAATGAGTAATAATTTTATCTAATTTCTTAATCACCTTAAAATATTAAAGCGGCCAATAAAGCCGCTTTACTAATCAAGAATGGCCATCTGCTATCGATTAAAATCATTTTGTGAATAATTCTCATCTTCGAAAGAAGGCTGATAGTCTTGGTCGAGGTGTTGAAGATGTTCATGCATCGCACGTTCATGCTGAATACGTTGGTAAATCTCTTCCCGGTGAACAGATACTTCTTTTGGAGCATTGACACCAATACGGACCTGGTTGCCCTTTACTCCAAGTACAGTAACACTGACTTGGTCCCCAATCATTAATGTTTCTCCGACGCGACGGGTCAGAATCAGCATGTTTATCTCCTTGCTAAACGCTAAACCTGCAAAAGCTCTAATCAAAAAAGCGAAAAGTCACAACCTTGGTATCAGAGAAAATTTTAACAGGATTATATGACAAATTAGGTAGCTGAATAAATTCTACTAAAATTTTCCAATAACCTTAATCGGTAATATAACAGAGCCACTATAGAAAAAACTATAGTGGCTTTGATTTTTTATTCTTATTCTCTGAAAGAACAGTATAACTATTGTTCTTTCAGAAAAGGCACTTAAGCGCGAACGCTGGATTCACCATGCTCGCGGTCTAGACCAAACGTAGTGTGTAAAGAGCGTACAGCCAGCTCCAGATAATTCTCTTCAATGATGACAGAGATCTTAATTTCAGATGTAGAAATCATCAGAATATTGATGCCTTCTTCAGCCAGACCAGTAAACATTTTGCTTGCTACGCCTGCGTGGGAACGCATGCCAACACCGACAATAGAAACTTTGACGATATCATCACGAGTTGCAACTTCGCGCGCACCAATCGCTTTAGCTGTTTCTTCAAGAATAGCTTTTGCTTTAGCCAGCTCACCACGGTTAACAGTGAAGGTGAAATCCGTAGTTCCATCTTCTTCAACATTCTGGATAATCATGTCGACTTCGATATTGGCTGCACCAATCGGAGACAGAATTTTAGATGCAATACCCGGCTCGTCAGGAACCCCTAGAATAGTCAGTTTTGCTTCGTCACGGTTAAACGCGATACCTGAGATGATTGGCTGTTCCATGTTATCTTCCGCTTCTGTAGTGATGAGTGTGCCCACGTTCTTTTTGAATTCTTCGTCAAATGCGCCGTCTTCGTCATTGTCAAAACTTGATAATACGCGCAAAGGAACCTGATATTTACCTGCAAATTCTACAGAGCGGATTTGCAGTACTTTTGAACCAAGAGAGGCCATTTCCAGCATTTCTTCAAAAGAAATACGATCAATTTTTTTAGCTTTTGGAGCAACACGGGGATCAGTGGTATAGACACCATCAACATCGGTGTAAATCTGGCATTCATCTGCTTTTAGTGCTGCAGCAAGTGCAACACCAGTTGTATCTGAGCCGCCACGACCAAGCGTTGTGGTATTGCCCAGTTCGTCTACACCCTGAAAGCCGGCAACCACGATCACACGACCTGCATCGAGGTGTTGGGTCATAACGTCAGTGTCAATTGATTCGATACGTGCCTTGGTGAATGCGCTATCGGTTTTAATGCCAACCTGGCGTCCGGTCAATGATTTAGCGTCAACGCCAATAGAGTTCAGCGCCATTGCTAACATGGAAATCGTTACCTGTTCACCCGTAGAAACCATCTGGTCAAGTTCGCGTGGGTCAGGATTTTCGGTAATGGCTTTCGCGAGAGCAAGTAAGCGGTTGGTTTCACCACTCATTGCTGACACTACTACCACTACCTTGTGGCCGTGCTCATGCCAGCGCTTCACACGACGAGCAACATTTAAAATGCGCTCGGGGGTACCCATAGAAGTACCGCCATATTTTTGAACGATTAATGCCATAGTTGTTCCATATAAGCCATGACCCCGATTTCACCGATCAGGGTCAGTTACACAAAAAGTGAAGTTTATTTTGCTTCAAGCCAAGCAGTTAAATCTGCCATGACCTGTTCAAACTTCTCGTTAAGTGGCGCGCCACCTTGTGCCAAGTCAGGTTTACCTCCACCTTTGCCACCGAGTTCAGCTGCAAGATGTTTAATGATGTCACCTGCCTTGATAGATGAAGTGAAGTCTTTTGCTACGGATGCAATCAGGCTGACTTTGTCGCCGTCTACACCTGCAAGTACAATCACTGCATGGTCTAGTTTAGACTTGGTACTGTCGTGCAGGTTACGAAGAGATTTCGCATCCATACCCTGAACAGTGGTGATCAGTGTAGAACGACCCGCCACAGTCTGAACTTGGCTTAAAAGTTCAGCTGCCTGGAAGTTTGCCAACTTTTGGTTGAGCTGTTCAATCTGCTTCTGTAATGCGGATACATTTTCAACCACAGTTTGAACACGCTCTACAGTTTGATCTTTTTGTGCTTTTAACAAGCTATTAATCTGATGAATATCAGAATCTGCCTTTTGAATCAGCTCAAGCGCTTTCGCACCTGTCACTGCTTCAATACGTCGAATACCTGCGGCCACACCACTTTCAGAAGTGATTTTAAATAGACCAATATCACCTGTACGTTTAACATGAATACCACCACAGAGCTCAACCGAGAAGTTTTTCTCTTCAATAACCGAACCCATAGATAACACACGCACTTCGCTGCCATATTTCTCGCCAAACAGCATCATTGCACCTTTGGTTTTGGCAGTTTCTATATCCAGCAGTTCGGTAGTCACAGCAGTATTTGCAATAACCTCAGCATTAACAAGACGTTCGATTTGTTGAAGCTGCTCGAAAGTGACAGGCTGGTCATTGGCAAAATCAAAACGCAAAATGTCGGAAGCAACCAGAGAGCCTTTTTGCTGTACATGCGAACCCAGAATTTGGCGAAGCGCAGCATGCAACAAATGTGTTGCTGAGTGATTACGCGCAGTTGCTGCACGAAGTTCTGCTTTCACGGTTGCTTCTACATTTTGAGTAACTTTTAGGTTACCCATCGTCACGATGCCCTGGTGAACAAAAGCATTGCCAGATTTTTTAGTGTCCTGAACTTCAAAAATACCTGTTTCATTTTTGAAGATACCTGTATCACCAATCTGGCCGCCACTTTCTGCATAAAATGGCGTCTGGTTTAATACGATTAAAGCTTCGTCTCCTTCAGTGACTTCATCGACTAGAGTCCCATCTTTATAGATGGCAATAATCTGACCCTGACCTTCAGTGGCATCATAGCCACTGAACTCGGTTTCATCTTCAACTTTAACAATGCTATTATAGTCCACTGCAAACTTGCCTGCTTCACGCGCACGTTGACGCTGGGCAGCCATTTCTTTTTCAAAACCTGCCTCATCAATACTCAAGTCACGTTCACGTGCGATATCCGCTGTCAAGTCAACCGGGAAGCCATAAGTATCGTAAAGTTTAAATACAATTTCGCCTGGAATTATTGAGCCTTTTAGCTGAGTCAATTCACCTTCAAGAAGTTTTAAACCTTGCTCGAGTGTTTTTGCAAATTGCTCTTCTTCTTTGATCAGTGCAGCTTCGATACGTGCTTTATTAGCTTCAAGTTCCGGATAAGCTGTACCCATTACTTCAATTAGCGGCTGTAGCATTTTATAGAAGAATGTACCTGTTGCGCCGAGTTTGTTTCCATGACGTACAGCACGACGGATAATACGGCGAAGAACATAACCACGGCCTTCATTAGACGGGTTAACGCCGTCAGCAATCAGGAAACAGCAAGAGCGGGCATGATCTGCAACTACTTTTAAAGAAGCCGGGTACTGAACAGGTGTATTTTTTTCTTTAGCTTCGGCTTCAAGTGAAGCCGTATCTACACCAATAATTTCGGCAGCAGCTTTAAGTAAGTGCTGAAACAGGTCAATTTCATAGTTTGAATTAACATGCTGTAAAACTGCGGAAATACGTTCGAGTCCCATACCGGTATCCACAGAAGGTGCCGGAAGTGCATGTAAAACTCCGTCAGCAGTACGGTTAAACTGCATGAAAACATTGTTCCATATTTCAATAAAGCGATCACCATCTTCTTCAGGAGTGCCTGGCAGTCCGCCCCAAATATGGTCACCGTGGTCATAGAAAATTTCAGAACATGGACCACATGGACCTGTATCACCCATTGCCCAGAAATTATCCGAAGCGTATTTTTCACCTTTGTTATCACCAATACGGATAATGCGCTCGGCATCCAGACCAATTTCCTTGTTCCAGATATCAAAAGCTTCATCATCAGTATGATAAACCGTTGCATATAAACGGTCTTTAGGAAGTGCCAGCCATTGCTCGCTGGTTAAGAATTCCCAGGCAAACTTGATGGCATCACGCTTAAAATAATCACCAAAAGAAAAGTTACCCAGCATTTCAAAGAAAGTATGGTGGCGGGCTGTGTAGCCTACATTGTCGAGGTCATTATGTTTGCCGCCAGCACGTACACATTTCTGGCTAGAGACTGCTCGTACATAATCGCGTTTTTCCGCACCTAAAAAGCAGTCTTTAAACTGGTTCATGCCTGCGTTGGTGAAAAGCAGGGTAGGATCATTGGCGGGTACTAGTGAACTTGACGCGACACGTGTATGCCCTTGCGATTCAAAGTAACGCAAAAATGCTTCACGAATTTCAGCTGATGTCATAAAACGAGTACTCACAACCAAGTCACTCCTTAGTCTTAATTTGGTTAGGTACATCTAATTCTAAGGTCAAAAGGTGACAGCTTAGTGATTGATGTAAAGGTAAAACTTTAAAAAAACGCCAAATTATACCGGAAAATATAAGGGGCACCAACGCTTTTACCATCAAAATAGCGATAAAACCAGGATTATTCAAAAATGCTGTGTCCAAGTACAAGCTGGATGTTTTAACATAGGCATCGTTCTTTTACTGGGTAAAACAAGGATCTGTCATGCAGCGAGTGGCCATCAATGGTTTTGGGCGTATCGGTCGGAATGTACTGCGTGCCTGGTTTGAAAACCCGAAAGCCTTTAATTTTGATATTGTAGCCATTAACGATGTTGCTGATGTAGAAACTCTGGTTCATCTGTTCAGGTATGATACTACTCACGGCCGTTTTGCTGGGAATGTAGAAATATCACAGAAAAATGAACAGATTGTGCTAAATATTTCTGCCGGTACAAAAACACTTAATGTGCGTGTATTAAATATCGCGGAACCGGCAGCGCTTCCATGGCAGCAGCTTAATATTGATGTTGTACTGGAATGTACCGGACTATTCCGTTCACGTGAGGCGGCTACCCGACATATTAAGGCTGGTGCGAAACGCGTTATTATAGGTGCTGCACCTTTTGACACGGTGGATGCTGCAATTGTATATGGGGTGAATCACCATGAAATCAAAGCCAGTGACCAGATTATCTCTAGCGTGTCTTGTACCACCCAGGCTTTAGTACCACTCGTCAAGATTATTGATGACGCATTTGGCATAGATACAGCCATGATGACCGAGATTCATGCCGTCACTGCAGACCAGACCGTACTGGATAAAGCTCATCGCGATCTGCGTCGTGCCCGGGCATCAGGTCAGAATATTATTCCTACTACATCTAGTGCATTGGGGGCCTTAAAGCGGGTTATGCCCAAAATGGAAAACCGGATTGAAGGTTATTCGATTCGTGTACCTACAATTAATGTCGCGGCTATTGATCTGACCTTTATTTCGCATATGCCTATTACAGTACATAAAATTAATGAAGTATTAATCAAATCTGCGCAATATGATTATGCCCAGATTATGGCGGTGACCGATGAGCCTCTGGTGTCAAGTGATTTTAACCATTTACCTTATTCATTAATTGTCGATCTATCACAGACTCTGGTGGTCGGGCACCAGGCCAAAGTATTTGCCTGGTATGATAACGAGTGGGGCTATGCCAACCGTTTACTGGATTTATGCCAGTCTTTTGAATAACAGATATATAGGATGAATTGAGAAAGACTACCCGCAAAATATTTACAACACGGTCTTTAACTTTTTCTTGGGGATAATACGATGTTTTTACTGATGTGGGCTTTTATTGCTGTATTAATATTTGCGGTCATTTTTCTGTTCTGGCTAAACTTTCGCAAAGAACAGAATATGGAAACGGACTTGGATCAACAACACCATCTGGAAGAAAAAATTGTTCTTCTGGAAGGGAATCTGAAACGTACGCTAGAAATCATGCAGGAACTGGTTAAAAGTGTACATGCTGATCGTGAAATTCTTAGCCAGACCGTAACTAAACTAAATGCGCTCGAACAACAAAATACAGAGTTGGTAATTTTGCTTAAAAAATACCAGGCTTTGCTTGGAAAGACTGAACCAAAATAAAAGAGTAAAATTGATAATTTATATTTAAAACAGGCTTTATAATTTTGAATTTTCAAAAATTCATTTTGTGCTTTGAAGTCTGATACAAAATATAAAGTGTAGCTGCTTTCTGTATGAAAAGTTTAGGCAGTAGAGTAAAAGCTCGGTAAAAGTCTCTGTTTTATTTCATTAAACATAAAAATTAGGCCAAGCTTAGAAAGCTTTTATAAAACTGAAAAACTCTGGTGCATGACTGAAATGATCGTGCTAAGATAGGAGAAATCGGGTGTGTTCCCGATTTTTTTATGCGGATCATTTCCGCGCTGACAAGAATTTAGGTTTACCGCATGCCCATTTCAGAGACATGGTTATTACCTGATGGTGTAGCTGATGTATTGCCAGAACAAGCGCAAATAATTGAAAAACTGCGCCGTAAAGCTTTAGATTTCCTCGTCTCACGAGGTTATCAGTTAGTCTATACACCTTTTATAGAATATATCGAATCTCTATCTTCTCTTTCAGAAGCAAATCAAGACCTGGACCTTGCCACTTTTAAGGTAATTGACCAATTAACAGGCCGGTTACTGGGTATACGTGCAGACATGACTCCGCAAGTGGCCCGTATTGATGCACATGTGCGTCCGGTAGAAGGTGTAGCTCGCTATTGCTACGCAGGTACTGTCTTGCATACTAAACCTCAGGGTTTTAGTGCCACCCGTGCACCGCTGCAACTGGGTGCCGAGCTTTTTGGTTCAGAAAGTATAGATGCTGATGTTGAAATGGTTGACCTGATGATCAGCCTGATTCAGAAAGCTGGCCTGACTGATGGTATTCACCTGGATCTGGGCCATGTAGGACTGTTCCGTAGTCTGGTAAAACAGGCAGGCTTAAATAAAGCTACTGAACATCAACTTTCGGATTTATACCAGCGTAAAGCTCTACCGGAGCTGGCAGAATTTACCCAAACACTTCATTTCGGTTCAGATTTCTATGCACTTGGACGCTATGCCAGTGATATGGGTGCTTTAGAAGCAAATTTAAGTGCTGAAATTTTAAAGAATGCAGCCTTTAAACAGGCATTTGATGCAGTGAGAACGACGCAGTCTGAAATTCAGGCACGCTGGCCGAACCTGCATATCGGTATCGACGTGGTCGAACTGCGTTCTTACCATTATCATACTGGTCTGATGTATGCCGTGTATGCGCCAAACCGTGCAGCACCACTGGCACAGGGTGGCCGTTATGATGGTATTGGTGAGCATTTCGGACGGGCGCGCCCTGCAACTGGTTTTAGCTGTGACTTATATGCTTTAAGTGCAGGCCAGTTTAATGAGTTAAGTATTGTTGTTGCCCCTAAAGGTACCGATACCGATTTGTTAAAGACAATTGAGCGGTTACGTACAGAAGGGCTGAGTGTAGTTCAGCTGCTTGGACAAGATGACTTGAGTTCTGTGCCAAATGCAACACACCAGTTAGTGCAAGTTGCAGGTCACTGGAATCTCGAAAAAATTTAATCGCCTGTTTGAATGTTCATGTCATTCGAACTGGTTTTCAATTTTAACAGCATGATGTAATGAGGCTATTATGGGCAAGAATGTTGTGGTACTTGGTACCCAATGGGGCGACGAAGGTAAAGGTAAAATCGTCGATCTGCTCACTGATCAGGCGGCTGCAGTTGTTCGCTATCAGGGTGGACACAATGCGGGCCATACACTAGTGGTCGGTGGTAAAAAGACTGTTTTACACCTCATTCCATCAGGAATCTTGCGTGAAAATGTTCTGTGCCTGATTGGCAATGGTGTGGTGCTTTCTCCAGCAGCCCTAATTGAAGAAATGAGTATTCTGGAAAAAGAAGGCGTACCGGTAAAAGAGCGCCTGCGTATTTCTCCTAACTGCCCACTTATTTTGCCTAACCATATTGCCCTTGACCAGGCACGTGAGAAAAAACGCGGTAATGCTAAAATCGGCACGACCGGTCGCGGTATTGGACCTGCGTATGAAGACAAGGTTGC
The DNA here is from genome assembly GCF_002307755.1 of Acinetobacter sp. UBA1297. NCBI lineage: Bacteria > Pseudomonadati > Pseudomonadota > Gammaproteobacteria > Moraxellales > Moraxellaceae > Acinetobacter > Acinetobacter sp. UBA1297. The sequence goes on along the minus strand of NZ_DBUF01000006.1, from coordinate 263,152 downwards.
ACGTCGTGCCATCCGTGTTGCTGATCTGGTACGCGGTGGCGAGGCACTTAAAGCTCAACTGACTGAGCTTCTGGATTATCATAATTTTCAGTTAACTCAATACTATGGTGTTGAAGCTGTAAATTTTGAAGATGTACTTACACTTTGTGATCAGTGGCGTGAAGTTATTGCTCCGTTAGTTGTGGATGTAACTACTGAACTGCATAACTACCGTAAAAATGGTGACAACATCATGTTCGAAGGTGCACAAGGTTCTCTGCTTGATGTAGACCATGGTACATATCCGTTTGTGACCTCATCAAATACTACCGCTGGTGGTGTAAGTTCAGGTTCAGGTCTGGGGCCTTTGCATTTAGATTATGTATTAGGTATTACCAAAGCTTATACCACACGTGTAGGTGCAGGACCGTTCCCAACCGAACTGGTTTATGATGCCGCTGCTGATAAGGGCGATGCAATTGGTAAACATCTAGGCACTGTCGGTCATGAGTTTGGTGCTTCTACTGGACGTCAGCGCCGTTGTGGCTGGTTTGATGCTGAAATTCTGCGCCGTTCTGTTGATGTAAATTCGCTGTCAGGTATTTGCCTGACTAAGCTTGATGTACTGGATGGTCTGGAAGAAGTAAAAATCTGTGTAGGCTATGAAGATACAGATTCTGGTTGTGTAGGTTCATCTGATGCACTGGCATATGAAAACCTGAAACCCATTTACGAATCTATGCCGGGCTGGACTGAGTCAACAGTGGGAGCTACCAGTGTTGATCAGCTTCCTGCCAATGCAGTCGCCTATATCAAACGTATTGAGCAGCTGATTGAATGTCCCATTGACATCATTTCAACTGGTCCGGACCGTGCAGAAACTATTGTATTGCGCCATCCGTTTGATGCCTAAATAATAAATGGTTAAAAGCCTCGCTTCAGCGGGGCTTTTTTATGTACACCAAGCTACTCACCGACTAAAGTCGTGCTGTAAAAAATGTACAGGCTGATTAATCTGCCTTTTAAAATCTTTAGTTGAATATGTTCAGGAAAGAAAATGCAAAGTAACACGTCTAAGACCATGTTTTACTCATTGCTTTTTGCCATTGGAGGCGCACCCACATTAGCGATGTGGATGATTTACATACAGACTAATGGTGCTCTTGAACAACACTGGACAACTTTACTGGCTTTATCTTTTGTACTGGCTGCGATCATTGCGCCTCTCATCCTGATTCAGAATTTTTATATATTATGGAAACGAAAAAAAGTTGATATTGAGGACAAAATTGAGCCAATTGCTCACTTTTATTTTGTACTGGATCTGGTGTGTTTGGTATCATGGATTCTTATCAGTTTTCTCTAATAATTCTATCCGGTTAAGATGAACTGGTTTATTTGAGATAGATCTTGAGAATAATAGGGAATAATGGAAAACGAGCAATAAGCTCATTTTGTAAACCAAGACATGAGTGATATTAAAGAAAACATCATGCCTTAAGCAGTTTGAACACTGATGCGCTTAGCCATTGGCTCTAAAGAATACCTTTATAATCAAAAAATACTAATTACATAAATCCTATGATTATGAAGCGTTTATATATTTTAAGGTGATGACGCTTTCAATATAATGCATCTGTTTATATTGAGGATGACCGTGTCATCCATGTGGAGAGCATTATAATGAACAACAAAATTCTACTCAGCTTTTTTGCTGCTGGTGCAGTGACATTATCAGGATGTAGCACACTTGCTGATTTTGCCGGCGCAGATACCGCGACCCTAAATGCAACAGCCGCACAAAGCTATAACCAAATGGTGCAGGAAGCACGTGCTAAGAATCAGCTAGATACGTCTTCAAGTACTTACCGTCGTGTAAATACTGTATTTAACCGTTTGCGTCCGTATGCTGACCAGATGAACCAGACTGGTGTGAAATTTGATTGGCAGCTAACTGTTTTGAAATCTGACCAGATTAATGCCTATGTTGCACCAGGCGGTAAGGTGGTGGTCTATACCGGTATTGTCAACAAGCTTAACCTGACTGATGCAGAAATTGCTGCAGTTATGGGGCATGAAATGGTCCATGCCCTTGAAGAGCATGCTAAAAGCAAGATTGGTGCACAGGCTTTAACTGGTTTGGCATTAAATGTGGGCAAGGCTTATGCGGGTGATGCTATTGGAAGTCTAGGTTCTGCAGCGCTTGACTTGGGTGCTCAGGTAGGCGTGGGTTTACCCTATTCACGCAGTCTGGAAAGCCGTGCCGATCAGGGTGGTTTAATATTAATGGCACGTGCTGGCTATAATCCGCAAGCTGCAATTACCTTATGGGAAAAAATGAACAAGCTTGAAGGGGCAGGTGGCTCTTCATGGTTATCGACGCACCCATCAAATGGTGAGCGTATTGCTGCAATGCGTAAAAATCTGCCAGCAGCACAGGCAATTTATAATCAGCGTAAATAAAATTGATTTTATAAAAAGGATGCCACGGCATCCTTTTTTTTATTGGGCTGCGTTAAGGTGCCGGATTAGGTTGCTGCTTATGAATTTCTTCTATACCTTTCAGAATTTCTGGACTCAAATCTATTTTAAAGGCATCTATATTTTCTTTAAGCTGGTCTAGATTGGTTGCGCCAATAATTGTTGAGGTGACAAAGAACTGCTGCTTAATAAATGCCAGCGCTAGCTGGGTTAATGTTAACCCATGCTTTTCTGCAAGCAAAGCATACTGTTCGGTGGCCCATTCGGATTGCGGGTTAGAGTAGCGTGAAAAACGCGAGTAGAGTGTTACCCGTGCATTTGCAGGTCGTGCGCCATTGCGGAATTTGCCAGTCAGATAACCGAATGCCAGTGGGGAGTAAGCCAGTAAGCCGACACCTTCATATTGGGCAATCTCTGCCATGCCAATTTCATAAGTGCGATTTAATAAATTATAGGGATTTTGAACACTTACAAATTTTTCTAGTCCCATTTTTTCCGCTAATTGTAAAAATTTCATGGTCCCCCATGGGGTTTCATTGGAAAGGCCAATATAGCGGATACGACCTTTCTTAATTTCATCATTTAAGGCAGTAAGTGTCTCTTCTAGTGGAGTAACCTGGTTAGATAGTTCTACATGCTGGTTACCATAACCAAGTTGACCAAAAAAATTGGTCGGACGCTGTGGCCAATGTAATTGGTACAGATCAATATAATCAGTTTGTAATCTTTGTAGGGATTGGTCTAGTGCAGTAGAAATGTCTGAAGCAATAAAACGGGTATTACCATCACGAATATGGCTACCGCCTTGAGAGGGGCCTGCAATTTTAGAAGCCAAGAATAATTTATCACGGCCACCATGCTGGGAAATCCAGTTACCAATAATACGTTCAGTGGCGCCTTGGGTTTCTGGTTTAGGCGGGACCGGATACATTTCTGCAGTATCCCAGAAGTACAGACCTTGTTCTAAAGCATATGCCAACTGTTGGAAAGCTTCGGACTGGGTATTCTGCTCACCAAAAGTCATGGTACCTAGGCAGATTTCTGGTAATTTAATCCCTGTCTGGGCAAGTGGATGAAATTTCATAATGGTCCCTTTAAAAGTCTGTTATTAGCATAATACAGGGTATAGAGATAGCCAACTTGGTCTTAAGGTGAGTTAAACGTTGCCTGATCTATAAATTCTGGATGAAAAAATAGTACTCGACACAATAATGAGAAATAGATAACTAACTGGTCGATAGTATGAGAATACCTCATGCAATATTACCAAGAAAAAGGCAAATCCGAAGATTTGCCTTTAATTCAATAGATAAAAACTAGAGTTTATTCTTCATCTTCAGTATCAAAATCTGAGGCAGATGATTCATTATTCTGTTCAAGTGAACTATCAAAGATCAGTATCGCTTTACCTTCTGTTTCAATCATACCTTGCTCCTCAAGAGTTTTAAGGACACGGCCAACCATTTCACGTGAGCAGCCTACAATACGGCCGATTTCCTGACGGGTAATACGGATCTGGCGGCCATTAGGTAAAATCATGGCCTCAGGCTGAGATGCCAGATCAATCAGGCAGCGCGCAATTCGTCCAGACACATCAATAAAAGCCAGATCAGTTACTTTACGTGTAGTGTTTTTCAGGCGGCGTACGAGCTGGGCAAATACTGCATAGCTTAAATCGGGAAATTGTTTACTCAGTTCATGAAAATTCTCATAACTAATTTCTGCAATTTCACACATCTCCCGGGTACGAACTTCAGCTGTACGTTGTGGATTGGCTTCAAAAAGCCCCATTTCTCCGAAAAAGTCACCTGGATTTAAATAGGCTACCACAATTTCACGGTCATCATCTTCGCGCAGTACAATAGAGACAGAACCTTTAAGGATGAGATATAAAGATTTGGATTCTGTACCGGCATCAATAATGGTAGTACGTTTTGGAAATCTGTTAATTTTTGCTCGTTTTAGTAGTGCTTTCACCGATTCAGGTAGTTGACCTGGAGAAAGGGCGTCAGTACTGAGTTGTGAAAAATTAGAATTCATGCCTAGAGTTCCGAAGGGGATAATAAGAAGATCGCACAAGACCTAAGATGAACTTGTCACACAGCAGAGATGAAATTCCTTATCAACTCGTTTTATGTTAGTGTACAGGTACTTGGTAAATTTATAGCTTTTTTTAGGTAGTTGCAATGCAAACAAGTGTTCATTGGCTAGAGAATGTTGCTTTCGAAGCTAAATCTGAAAGTGGTCATAGTGTCATCATGGATGGGTCAGCGGAATATGGTGGAGAGAACCGTGGACCGCGCCCGATGGAACTTATCCTGATGGGATTGGGTGGATGTGCTTCATTTGATATTGTGACGATTCTGAAAAAATCTCGCCAAGATATTCAGGACGTGGTGTGTCAGCTTAAAGCTGAACGTGCTGATACCATTCCTGCTGTATTTACCAAAATTCATCTGCACTTTGTTGTAACGGGTAAAGATATAAAAGAAAAACAGGTTGCCAAGGCAGTTGAGCTTTCTGCTGAAAAATACTGTTCTGCCAGTAAAATGCTTTCCGATGGCGGCGTAGAAATTACTCACGATTATGAAATTATTGAAACGGTTTAAGCAGTCTAGACTGCCTGAATCAGCATGCCGGTTTTTACCGGCATTTTTATTGTTTATTTTTATAAAAAAGAACTCCCTATACTTGAAACTTTCATGATGTGAGCTCATATTATAACTGAAATCTAATGTTCTTGTTTTAATAAGATTTTGAAAAATATATATAATTCTGTTTGAATTTTACAAAAGTGTTCCCATCTATTACTCAAGTACAGAATTGTTGTGAGGAATAACAAGAATGCGATTCGAAAAATTTACTAACCGGTTACAACAGGCTCTATCTGATGCCCAGTCTCTAGCAATGGGTAAAGATCATACTGCAATTGACAGTATCCATATTTTGGCAACTTTAATTGAGGAACCTTCCAACTTAAGTTTGCTACAACAGGCAGGTGCCAATCTTCGTGAACTACAGCAACGGCTTGAAAAAGCCTTCAATGATGCGCCAGTGTTATCTAACCCTACTGGAGATATTAATTTAAATCCTGATGCTGTAAAAATATTAAATCTGGCTGACCGTTATGCACAAAAGGCAGGAGATGAATTTATATCTACCGATTGGGTCATGCTGGCACTAGCAGAGTCAGGAAATAGTAAAACTATTTTAAACGGCGTGGGCGTAACTGCAGAGACGCTACGCCCTGTAATTGAAAAAATTCGAGGTAGTGAGAAAGTCATGAGTAATAATCATGAAGAACAACGCGACTCATTAAATAAATATACCATTAACCTCACTGAACGTGCACTGGCCGGAAAACTTGATCCGGTTATTGGCCGTGATGATGAGATTCGTCGTACGATTCAGGTCTTGTCACGACGTACCAAAAATAACCCGGTACTGATCGGTGAACCCGGAGTAGGTAAGACAGCCATTGTAGAGGGCTTGGCTCAGCGTATTGTAAACGGTGAAGTCCCAGAAAGCTTGAAAGATAAACAGGTACTGTCTTTAGACTTGGGTTCACTTCTGGCTGGTGCAAAATATCGTGGTGAATTTGAAGAGCGTCTAAAAGCGGTTTTAAATGACCTGGCTAAACAAGAAGGCAGGGTGATCCTGTTTATTGACGAGTTACATACACTGGTAGGTGCAGGTAAAACCGATGGCGCCATGGATGCAGGTAATATGCTCAAACCTGCTCTAGCCCGTGGTGAACTGCGTTGTGTGGGTGCTACTACACTCGATGAATACCGTCAGTATATTGAGAAAGATGCGGCACTTGAACGTCGCTTTCAGAAAGTTCTTGTAGATGAACCAAGTGTAGAAGATACCATCGCAATTTTGCGTGGTTTAAAAGAACGTTATGAAGTGCATCACGGTGTCAAAATTTTAGACTCGGCAATTATTGCTGCAGCGAAAATGTCGCATCGTTATATTACTGATCGGCAGCTGCCGGATAAAGCCATTGACCTGATTGATGAGGCAGCTTCACGAATTAAAATGGAACTGGACTCTAAGCCTGAAGCTTTGGATAAGCTGGACCGTCGTCTGATTCAACTGAAAATGCAGCTTGAAGCCGTTAAGAAAGATGAAGATGCCGGAAGCAAGTCTGAAGTCAACTATCTGGAAAAACAGATTGAGGAAGTTCAGAAAGAATATAATGATCTTGAAGAAGTATGGAAGGCTGAAAAAACGCTGGTAGAGGGAACCAAAAAAGCACAGGTGGAGCTGGATCAGGCTCGGGTTGCTTTAGAAAAGGCCCAACGTGAAGGAGACTGGGCTGAAGCCAGCCGTTTGCAATATGGTGTTATTCCGGAATTGCAAAAACAGCTTGAGCAGGACGAAGTGATTGAAGACCACGAAGAGCCTAAATTGCTGCGTAATAAAGTGACTGATAATGAGATTGCAGAAGTCGTCAGTGCTGCTACAGGTATTCCTGTCGCGAAAATGCTGCAAGGTGAGCGTGAAAAACTGCTGCATATGGAAGAATTTTTGCATAATCGCGTAGTTGGGCAGGATGAAGCTGTAGTTGCGGTATCCAATGCTGTTCGTCGCTCACGTGCTGGATTGTCAGATCCAAACCGCCCAAGCGGATCATTCCTGTTCCTTGGCCCAACGGGTGTAGGTAAAACAGAATTAACTAAAGCTTTAGCGAATTTCCTGTTTGATAGTGACGATGCCATGATCCGGATTGATATGTCTGAGTTTATGGAAAAACATTCAGTCAGCCGCTTGGTAGGCGCACCTCCAGGTTACGTAGGTTATGAAGAAGGGGGGGTATTGACTGAAGCAGTACGTCGTAAACCTTATAGTGTTATTCTGTTTGATGAAGTCGAGAAGGCTCATCCAGATGTCTTTAATATTTTATTACAGGTACTGGACGATGGCCGACTGACTGACTCGCAAGGACGAGTGATTGACTTTAAAAATACTGTCATTGTAATGACTTCGAATCTGGGTTCACAAGATGTTCGTGAACTGGGTGAAGGGGCCAGTGATGAAGAAATGCGTTCTGTGGTTATGAGTGCAGTAAGCCATCATTTCCGTCCGGAGTTTATTAACCGGATCGATGAGCTGGTGATTTTCCATTCACTGAAAAAATCACAGATTCGTGGTATTGCTGACATTCAACTGGAACGTTTACGTTCACGTCTGGCTGAACGCGATATGAGCTTGACAATAGATGATACAGCCTTTGATCTGTTAATTGATGCAGGTTTCGACCCGGTGTATGGCGCGCGTCCATTGAAACGTGCTATCCAGTCACAGGTAGAAAATACTTTGGCACAAAAAATTCTTTCTGGTGAATTCCAGGCTGGAGATAATATTTTGATCAAAGGGGAGCATGGTCATCTTGAGTTTGATAAGCTCAAACTTAACTAAATTTATATAAAAAGGCCCACATTCAATGTGGGCTTTTTTATTTTATACATAACTTTATCTAGATAAAATTTAATTTACTGGATAATGCTGGATTTTCCAGGCGCGGTGGATTTTCTGATTGCGTTTGAAATCCGGCCCGATAGTCTCCTGAGTGATTTCTTCAATATCAAACATGGCTTCAATTTCTTCATCCATCTCGAAACCGCGGTAGTTATTTGAAAAATAAAGCGTACCTTCGGTTGTGAGACGGTTCATGGCACGTTTAAGTAATGAAACATGGTCACGTTGTACATCAAAGGTTCCGTAGAACTTTTTCGAGTTTGAGAAAGTGGGCGGATCAATAAAAATCATATCATACTGTTCATGGCCTTCTTTTAGCCACTCAAAACAGTCACTGGCAAAGAACTGGTGCTGCTGGTCAGGATGGTCAACAGTTAATCCGTTTAAAACAAAATTTTCTTTAGACCAGTTTAAGTAGGTATTTGACAGGTCTACACTGGTTGTACTGGCTGCACCGCCGAGTGCAGCATGCAGGCTGGCTGTAGAAGTATAACTGTACAGATTCAGGAAGTGTTTACCTTTAGCTTCACGGGCAATACGTAGGCGCATTTGACGGTGGTCGAGAAACAGTCCGGTATCTAGATAATCTGTCAGGTTCACTAAAATTCTGGCTTGTCCTTCCTGAACAATAAACCGTTTGGACGCCGTACTCTGCTTTTCATACTGTGCTTTACCTGCTTGACGGGCACGAGTTTTAATAAATATTGCATCACGCCCCAGGCCCGTCACTGTCCGGATAGCGGCAAGTGCCAAATTAAAACGTTTCTTGGCTTTCTCCGGATCAATCGTTTTTGGTGGAGCATATTCCTGCACATGCAAACGGTCACCGTACAAGTCAACTGCAACGTTAAAATCAGGCAGATCTGCATCATAAAGACGCAGGCAGAACACACGATCCTTGGTTGCCCATTTTTTCAAGGTTTGCATATTTTTTTGCAATCGATTAGCAAAATCTTGAGCACCTTCAATTTCTACATTTTGAAGCTGCCATTTTTCTAAGAAAGGTACGTTATCGGATGCAGGTTTGATAGTTCCAAAACGAATATAAATTGGCAGTTTACCATTCATTAGGCGTAGAGTTTCAGGATGCTCAAATGCCAGAACATCTGTCTGTTCTACTTGTGCCGCAATTACTGCTGCATATTGGTTAGGAAAGTGTTTTTGTAACTGGCCAGATAAACCGAGATAAAGTGCCCGGTTAGAAGCTTTCTCGCCTAAACGTTCGCCATATGGGGGATTGGTGACAATAAATGCAGTTTTTTCAGCCGCATCGAATTCAGGCCAGTCAGCAAGTGTACGTTCTTCTACCTGAATCTGTTCCAACTGTTTCTCGAATCCGGCGGCGGCAATATTCTGGCGGGTAGCTTTAACCGCTTCCCAGTCCGCATCAAAAGCATAAAATTTAGGTAAAGGCTGTTCAAGTGCCCGCTCGTGGCGTTCTACTGCTTCGGCTTTAAGGGACATCCATAATTCACGGTCATGACCATGCCAGCCATTAAAGCCAAAACGGCGTACCAAGCCCGGAGCCCGATCAGTCAGAATCATAAGAGACTCAATAATAAACGTACCTGAACCGCACATTGGATCTAAAATAATATCCGGCTTTCTTTTTTCAATACCAGCCTTGTGTAATATTGCTGCTGCCAGATTCTCTTTAATCGGTGCATCGGTCATATAGCGACGATAGCCGCGTTTATGCAGGGAATCTCCGGATAAATCCAGACAATAAGTATGTTCAGTTTTACCAGCCAATACGTATAAGGTAATTTCCGGTTGCTTAGTATCAATACTAGGACGGCGGCCTACTGCTTCCATAAAGGCATCGACTACACCATCCTTAACACGTAAGGTGGCAAACTGGGTATTGACCTTAATATCACGCTCTACGTGCAGACGGATAGCAAAAGTACTTTGAGGTGCAAAAATAAGTGACCAGTCAAAGCTAAGCGCACCATCATACAGTTCTTCAGCCACATCGCGGGCATCATGACTAAACTCGATTTCCTGGGTATGAATGGGTAACAATACGCGTGAGGCCAGACGTGACCACATACAGATACGGTAAGCAGTCTCCAGAGAACCTTGAAAAACTAACCGGCCTGGTTTGCGTTCTACATTTGACGCACCGAGTTGTGCGATTTCCTCTTCAAGCAAGAGCTCCAAACCATCAGCACAGGTGACCCAATAAGTAGATAAACGTTGCGATGCATTCATGCAAATTTCCAAACCAGACAAGCAAACGACAATTTTAACGTATTTTCGTTGTTTTAGGCGGATGATCTTAAGAAGTTATTTCAGAAATTGTTTATCTTCATTATTCCGCGCATTATTAAAGAGAATGATTTCTCTTGATAAAACTAAACAGGTTTAGACGTAATTCCTTTCATATTTTAAATTTCTGGTATGTATCTTGCTAAATTCTTGAGCATATTAGTGTTTATTTGCCATACAAGCAGATGTACTAACCATGTACAAAACTGACTTAATATTTTTTAAAATAAAACAAGGGGATTTTATGAATATTTTATCTTCAAATCACAGTGATATTTTTTCTATCGCAACTTTAATTTATACACGCTTACGCCGTGTATCTGGACGCGTAATTGATGTGATGTATATGGTGGAAAGTGAAAACTACACTCAGTATGTCATGGAGTTGGCCAAGAAAACGCAGGATGCAGAACTCATCCGTTTGGTAACACGTCTCTCTGCTCTAGTTTGTCCACCAATCATGGCAGAGGTGGAAGCACAAAATAATGAAGAGAGCACTGAGTTGTTTGATAGAGAGGTGACGAAAGAGCCAGATTATCAGGCGCAGGTAGCTCATCATTATATTGGTGCACTCAGATAATAATGCTCTAAAATGCTCTAAACAGGGAAGTTTTAAGACTTAATCTGGATTTTAATTTAAATAAAGAAAAATAATTTCTTAATATGAAGAACTGATTTAATTTATCTTTTGAAATAGCTGGTTAATAATTCATAAAATAAATAATTCTACTAAAAATTTTGAAAAATCTGGCTGCCCAAACTGAGGGAGAATCTATATAATGCATTAACTTAACGTCTAAGGAATCTCTCATGCATTTGGCTGCACTGCATACGCCGAGTCAGATTCAGCTCAATCAATACGGTCATCTTAAACATTTTCTGACCATTGAAGGCCTTTCCCAGCAAACCCTCATAAAAATTCTCGATACTGCTTCTTCCTTTTTTAATGATCAAAACCAACTCATAACCTCACCTTTACTCGAAGGCCGTACGGTCATGAACCTGTTTTTCGAGAACTCGACCCGCACCCGCACAACTTTTGAAGCTGCTGCTAAACGTTTATCAGCCAATGTACTGAATATTGATATCGCCCGTTCCAGTACATCTAAAGGTGAAACCCTGCGTGATACGCTGTGGAATCTTGAAGCAATGGCGGCCGATCTTTTTGTTGTACGCCATTCATCTTCAGGTGCTGCACATTTTATTGCAAAAGATGTGTGCCCGAATATCGGGATCATTAACGCGGGAGATGGACGTCACGCCCATCCCACCCAGGCTATGCTGGATATGCTTACGATCCGTCGTGAAACTGCCCGGCCATTTGAAGAGTTAAGTGTTGCCATTATTGGTGATATCAAACATTCACGGGTAGCACGTTCGGATGTAGCCGCGCTACAGACCTTAGGCTGTAAAGATATCCGCGTCATTGCGCCGAATACCTTATTACCTTTTGGCTTTAAGGAATTTGGTCCGGAAGTCCGACTTTTTAATAACATGGATGAAGGCGTAAAAGATTGCGATGTCATTATTGCACTTCGCATCCAAAATGAACGTATTGATTCACCTGCACTTTCTTCACAGTCTGAATTTTATAAAATGTATGGACTGAATGAAGACCGGCTGGCATTAGCAAAACCGGATTGTATTGTCATGCATCCAGGCCCAATGAACCGTGGCGTAGAAATCGACTCCAGCATCGCTGATGGTCCGCAGTCAGTAATCTTGCGTCAGGTGACCAACGGTATAGCAGTACGTATGGCTGTGCTGGCACTAACAATGCAAGGGCAGTTAGAAGAGAAAGGTTTGATTGAAGCGCTGGCGATATAAGGGTAAAGAAATGAGTATTGTCAAAATTGAAAATGTACGCGTTCTTGACCCGATCGCCAAAACTGACAGGATTGAAACAATCTTTTTGCAAAATGGTACGCGTGTCGATGCCAGTGATGATGTCGAAAGAACTATTAATGGACAAGGTAAATGGCTTATGCCAACTATGGTTGACCTGTGTGCACGTTTGCGCGAACCGGGTCAGCAGCAGCATGGGACATTAAAATCTGAAGGCCGGGCTGCACGTCATAATGGTATTTTGCATGTGATTACACCGCCAGACTCCAAGCCGATTGTTCAGGATAATGGCTCGCTGATTCATGGCTTACAAGAGAAAGCTATGTTAGATGGTGGTATTTATCTGCATATTATCGGTGCACAGACTCAAGATCTAAATGGTAAGCAGCCTGCTAATATGGCGGGTCTGAAAAAAGGTGGATGTACTGCAGTTTCTAATGCTCATGCACCTTTTGAGAATGATGATGTAGTTATCCGTACCTTGGAATATGCAGCGGGTCTGGATATGACCGTTGTGTTTTATGCTGAAGAGCCACAAATTGCCAAAGATGGCTGTGCCCATGAAGGTTTTGTCGCTTCACGCCAAGGCTTGCCTATGATTCCGGTTATGGCAGAGACCGTCGCTATTGCTAAATATCTGCTTATGATAGAGGCAACCGGAGTACGTGCCCATTTTGGTCTGCTGTCTTGTGGCGCATCTGTTGAACTGATCCAGATTGCTAAGGCCAAAGGCTTACCTGTAACTGCTGATGTTGCCATGCACCAGTTGCATTTAACTGACCAGTTAACAGATGGATTCAATTCACTGGCGCATGTACGTCCTCCTCTACGCTCAGCACAGGATAAGGAACTATTACGCCAAGGCTTGAAATCGGGAATAATTGATGCCATTTGTACGCATCATGAACCCTTATCCGGTTCTGCTAAAATGGCGCCGTTTGCAGAAACCTTGCCGGGAATCAGTGCATTTGATACTTATATTCCGTTTGGTATCCAGCTGGTTAAAGAAGGCCTGTTCAGCCCGTTAGAATGGGTAGAAAAAGTAACGCTGGAGCCGGCACGAGTAGCCAATATGGTAAAACGCTGGCAGTCAGAATCAGGCTGGGTACTGGTTGATCCTGATCTGGAATGGACAGTCAGTAAGGAAAATATGCTGTCTAAAGGTAAAAATACACCACTGATTCAGCAAAAGGTGCAAGGTAAGGTTGTAGAAATATTCCTGCCTTAAACAGAATGATATGGAAGAAATAGAAAAGCCAGCATAAGCTGGCTTTCTTATTGAGTTTTTCAGTGATTTATTAAAATTTCTATAACATTTTGTTATTTCTAAAGAGTTTCGCTAGTAACCGTATTAATATTCAGCATAGTATAAAAAACAGCTTATTTTAAATGCATTAATTCCAATAATAATGCCAATAAAAGAGAGAATGATGATGAGTATAAATTTTATTGAATTATTGAGGCAAAAGGTTTCAGCTATTGTTCTAGAAGGTGAGACCACTTATCTGGTAGAAAAGTCTGATGCACTGGCACAATTTTATCCAGTTTTACTGGCCATTTTAAAAGCTCGGCCTGAGCTGATACCTTCTTTAGAAAACCAGTTAAATCCGTCTCTAAATGAATTATTCGGACATCATATCGCTCTTAAAGAACAATTTTTAAATCAGGTAAGTGGTAGTATTCCTCATCTCGAAACCGAGCGCATATTAAACCAGTCTATTACACCGACAATGGCTGTTTTAATCGAAGAGGCGGGTAGTCCAGACCCGGAAGCGATCAGACATCTGCTTTATACTCATCAGGATATTATTCTGGCAGTATTACCACACTGGGCAATGGCGCTATTAGCCGGTCTAGGTATTAATCCTGCCGCAGGGGAAACTCTTTATCAGGCGCCACGGGAACCAGATCCGGTCATTATAGAGGATCGAAGAACCAATGTTTTATGGCCATTGATTGGTATTGTTGTTTTAGCAATTCTGGCAGCATTGATGCTCAGGGCGTGTGATGATGATCAAGAGACTGATCAGCAGGCTGTAGTCAATGGAACCCAGCCAGCATACTTTCAGTTAACCACTGGAGATGAAGGTGAGTTGATTACCTGCCAGATAAGAATCAGTGATTTAAAATATGTAGATATTTTACAAGGCGAGGTTAAGTATACTTTTAGTCATCCTTCTGGTTGTGGTGTAGATACCCAGTCTATCTATCATGCAAGTTTTATGAATCAGGATGCTTTACCAAGCGTATTGAAAATCGTACAGGGTGTACCAAATTCTTCAATTACCTGGACAGGTAAAGAAATTAATATCCAGTCTTCCCG
>NZ_DBUF01000006.1:375-248654 GCF_002307755.1 Acinetobacter sp. UBA1297 | reverse complement strand
CCAAATGTAGTCGTCACTGTAAAAGGTCACACCGATGCTGAAGGCAGTGAAGCTGTTAATAACAATCTGTCTGTACAGCGTGCCCAGGCTGTGGTGAATTATCTGGTAAGCCGAGGAGTAAGCCCAAGTAAGCTGCAAGCTTTAGGATATGGTCAGGACCAGCCGGTTACTGATAATGCAACCAGTCAAGGCAAATTTCAGAATCGCCGGATTGAGTTTGAAATTTTGAATACGGATACGGGTGTAGTTCGTGAAGTAAATGAACAAGGCGTTAAACCTGCTTCATGATTTTAATATTAGATAAAATAAATATTTTTAAAAAGGTCAGTTAAACTGGCCTTTTTATATCATTTGAATTTTCATATTTTAATGAAGATAAAAATTTAAAATAACGATTGATAGATTAAAGCAGATTTATTCTTGGTGTTTTATAAAGCGCTTTAATAATAAAATATAAAAAAGGTTTATATTATTTTATTAGTTTGAACTGTAGGTAAAAATAAGCATGAGAAATCTGGTCAGTTACCTCAAAACTTGATTAAAATACGCCCCATAAAATTACAATACACTCTGGATTAAAGATGAAAAAATTATTAGCCCTATCAATGCTTTCATGTATTGCTGTATTAGGGGGATGTGATGGCTTTAAAAATAAAGATAAACAGGATCAGGCAGCTGTTCAGGATATGGCAGACTGGAGCTGTACCAATCAGGATAATCTGAACCAGATTCAAAAATACCTTAAAAGTGAATATTTAAAAGAAGTTGAAAAGAACCTCAGGCAGTCTGACTATTATGAAGCAGACCGGGAGCTTCTGGCTAAGATCAACCAGAGCTTAAGATTTGAGGTTAAAAATGTGCGTACTGTGACCGAAGATCCTAAGAATGCGAATCAGTTAAACTGTGAAAGTCAGCTGGTTGTACATTTTCCAAAAGGCTTATTGCAACGTGCAGAAAATGCCTATCAGAAATACCTAGAAAACTGTGAAGAATGTGAGGGCGGAACGACTATAGCTGACTATCTGGAAGAAGGTGAATCAGGTTTATCCCTAAATAATAACCAGTTGCGCGGTACATTTTCTTATGACATTAGCAAGACTGACAAAGAAGGCTTGAGTCTGGATATTCCTAATCAGAACGCAGTCATCGATGGTGTGGTTTTTGTGACGGTAAAAGCAGTGCAATATGCAGCTTATGTCAAAGAAAATCAGGAAATTCAAAATTCTATCAAAGAATCTGTTCATGAGAATACTGTCCAGACTGAACTTGCACAAAAAGCAATGGATATCCGCAAAAAAGAACTGGATGCTGAAAAACAGAAGCAGGTAGAACGTTTGAACCAGATTTGGGACAGTCTGACAGAGGAGCAGCGTACTCAGTTAAAGCAAGACCAGTCTGACTGGTTTGAAAAACGTGATGTAGATTGTAAGGTAATCTCGCAGAGAAGTGTTTATCAGATTCCTGAAGCAGAACGCGAGGTTTATCAAAAGCAGTCAAATTACTGGGATAAAGCTATGGAGCAGCAAAATCAGGATATGCAGTACACCAAATGCTTTAATCAGAAAACTGCTGAACGTAGTGTCTATCTCAATAACTTGTTTTAATGGATGACTGTTGAAAAAAAGGGCGGATTGATTCGCCCTTTTTTTATTGGCATGCTAGAGCATTATTTTTCACTATCAGTCTTCTATGCGTATTAGTTTTATCGGTTCAGGCAAGGTAGCGACTCATCTGGCACGGGGACTTGCAAAACAGCATCAAGTTGTTCAGGTGTTCAGCCGTAATCTGGATCATGCCAGACAACTTGCAGAGCAATTCAATGCTGAACCAATTGATCAGTATCATGATATCAATTCACAGATTGACCTGATAATTATTGCAGTAAGTGATCAGGCAATTACAGAAACAATTGTTCAGTTAGCTCCGTATTTATCAAGCAGTCTCGTCGTACATACATCCGGAAGTACTGCTTTAAATATCCTATCGCAACATTATTCTCATGCGGGTGTTCTATATCCGTTGCAGACTTTCAGTTTTGAACGTGAGATCGACTGGCAGGCTACTCCAATATTTATTGAGGCAACTGAAGCTAAAAACCTAGAAATTCTTAAATATTTGGCAAATAGCCTAAGTCAAAGTATATATAACTATTCTTCAGCCCAGCGTTTAAGCCTGCATCTCGCTGCCGTATTTGCCTGTAATTTTACTAACTATTGTTATGATCTGGCCAAACAGATAGTCGACCAGCAACAGGTGGATTTTTCGCTGCTTTATCCTTTGATTAGTGAAACTGCCCAGAAGGCACTGCAACATGATCCACATTTAATGCAAACTGGTCCTGCAGTGCGTGGAGACCAGAATATCCTTAATATGCATATGCAGCTACTTAATCACGCTGAGCGTGAAGATTTAAGGGAAATATACCAATTGATGAGTCAAAGTATTTTAAAATCACATCAATGTATTAAATAAAAATATTGAACTCGCTCAAACTCGGAGCAGTAAAAAAACAGGATTGAAATATGGCAAAGGATTTTAATAGCTCCAAGGTTGTGAATACTTATAATGAGCACATCCGTAAACTGATCCCAGGTTATGAATTGGTACATCAGCAAATTCAGGCTTTATTGAAAGCTTACATTGCCGGTAACAAAGTACACCTATTAATTATAGGTTGCGGTACTGGCTATGAGCTGGGTTATCTGCTTCAGCAATTTCCAGAATGGAAATTTACTGCAATTGATATATCTGACACCATGCTTGATAAGGCCAAACAATATGTTCAACAGTTTGATGGCAATAATCGAGTAAATTTTATTCTGGGTGATATGAGTCAGCTAGATACTGATCAGAATTTTGATGCAGTCTTATCTATATTAGTCACACATTTTATTAGTTATGCTGAGAAATCTAACTTTTTAAAACAGATCTATGAGACCTTAAAACCAGGCGGAATGTTTATAACTTTTGATCTGGTAAAAATGGTATCACTGCAGGAAAAACTCAGCTTAAAGTATATATGTGAAAATAATGGTCTCAGTGAAAAGCAGACTGGAGCCATGCTTCAACGTTTAGAAGATGACTTTTTCGCTTTGTCTGAACAGGAGACTTTCCAGTTTTTACAACAGGCTGGCTTTAGCCAAGTCAAAAGATTTACCCAGCTTTTATGTTATGAGGGGTTTATTGCACAGCATTAAGCTGGCGAATATCTTAATTCACCAGCTTGTTTTTTAATCACTGAATCTTTTTAAAAATAAAGTCATTAATTTTGTGGCCCGCTTCAATACCACGGCGCTCAAATTTGGTTTGTGGACGCCAGTCCGGACGTGGATAACTATGACCTTTTCCTGCAAGGTTTTCCAGTCTAGGACGATTGTCTAGAACCTCAAGCATCCATTCTGCATAAGGTTCCCAGTCAGTAGCCGAGTGGAAGGTACCACCGAGTTCAAGCTTTTGTTCAACCAGTTCCATACGTTCATGAGCTACAAAACGGCGTTTGAAGTGGCGTTTTTTCTGCCAGGGATCTGGGAAATACAGCTGAATGCAGTTGATACTGTTATCTGGCATTTCACGCAGTACCTGAATAGCATCGGCATCCAGTAAACGCAGATTTTTTAGTCCTGCCATACCTGCCTCATAGACACATTGTGCTATACCGGGCACATGTACTTCAATCCCTATAAAATTACGCTCAGGATTGGCTTTGGCCATAAGCACTAGCGAACGACCCATACCAAAACCAATTTCTACAGTCAGCGGGCGTTCAGGGTATTCAAAGTGTTGACGTAAGTCACCTACCGGATACTCTAAAATCAAATTACGATACTGTTCCAGAGCTGTGCGCTGTGAAGTATTTAGCGGTGAGGAGCGACGCATAAATGTCACAATTTCACGATGTTCAGGCAAATTGTCCAGTTCGGTAATTTGCGTTTCTAACTGATCGGTTGACATAATCTTGGCAGTACTAAAATCTGAAAATGCTATTTTAAAGACTGAAAAGGGCAAGTCAAATTTTTTGCACTCACTTAAGCTTAAAACATGCAGGTACTAAAAATAGCACTTTAAAACTTGAAAAATTATTGAATCTTCTCAATATTGTATAAAGTAAATTTTATTTCAATATTTACGCTTTTTTGCAATTTATAACTTTGTTGACTTGAAAGTCTTTATGAAGCGTTTTAAAACATTATGAGTTAAATAACAAGGATCATATATGAAGCTTTATTATTCTCCAGGTGCATGTTCACTCGCAGCGCATATTATTTTAAATGAAATTAATGTTGATTTTGATTTAGAGCGAGTGAATTTAAAAACTCATAAAACAGAAAAAGGTACTGATTATTACGAAATCAATCCAAAGGGTTATGTGCCTGCGCTTGAGATCAATCCGGGTCTAATTTTAACTGAAAATGTAGCCATTCTTCCTTTTCTTGCCCAGCATGACCCAAAACAGGATCTAATTCCGCCATCAGGCATGGGACGTGCCAAAGTACTTGAATGGCTGGGATATCTGAATTCTGAACTGCATGACGCTTATGCTGTATTTTTTACAGGTAAACTGGGTGATGATGAAAAAGAAAAGGCCTATGCTGAGGTTGACCGACTACTAACGTATATTGACAATTATCTGGAAAACTGGGAATGCGATTATCTGGTTGATGATAATTTTGGTCCGGCTGATGCTTATCTATTTGTGCTCACCAACTGGTCAAATCATATTGAACATGACCTGAGCCCATATAAGAATATTGTGGCTTTACGCAACAAAATTGCAGAACGTCAATCTGTTCAGATTGCAATGCGTGATGAAGGCCTGATTCCTTAAGCTGGTTGCTTTAAAAAAGGACTCATATTGAGTCCTTTTTTTATTAATACTATTTAAAGAAGTAGCCCGTTTCCGGGGAGCTGGCATTTGCCATACGTTTACGTGGCATACGGCCAGCCAGATATGCTTCACGGCCAGCTTCAACTGCTTTTTTCATAGCAGAAGCCATTACCACCGGTAGCTGTGCAGCAGCAATTGCAGTGTTCATGAGTACACCATCACAACCAAGCTCCATAGCAATTGCAGCATCACTTGCTGTACCTACTCCTGCATCAACCAGTACCGGGACTTTGGCATTTTCTTTAATAATCGAAATAGTATGAGGATTCAGAATGCCCAAACCTGAGCCAATCAGGCTACCAAGCGGCATAATCGCTACACAGCCCATACTTTCGAGCTCTTGGGCTATGATTGGGTCATCCGAGGTATAAACCATAATCTCGAAACCATCGTCAATCAGGGTACGTGCAGCTTTTAGTGTAGCTGTAACATTCGGATATAATGTTTTTTCATCACCTAGTACTTCAAGCTTGACCAGGTTATGGCCATCAAGTAATTCACGTGCCAGCATACAGGTACGAATGGCACTATCAGCATCAAAGCAGCCTGCTGTATTCGGTAAGATCGTATATTTTTCTGGAGGAATAACAGAGAGCAGGTTAGGCTGATCTGGATGCTGTCCAATATTCACGCGTCGGATGGCAACAGTTACTATTTCAGCACCACTTGCCTGAATAGCCAAATCAGTTTCATTTAAGTCTTTATATTTTCCGGTGCCAACCAGCAAACGTGAGCTGAATTGACGAGAACCGATAATTAAAGGGGTGTCTTGCATGGAAGAGCTCCAGATTAGCCGCCACCGACAGCGTGAATAATTTCAATACGATCTTGATCCGAAATAGGGGTATGTTCCAGTTTGCTTTTTGGAATGATCATTTCATTCATTTCTACTGCAAAACGCTTACCCTCTAGTGCAAGTGACTGGACCAATTCTAAAAGGTTCTGGCAGGGCGTATGCATAAGTTCGCCATTTAAATAGATCTGCATACCATTATTTCCATTCTTATCTTAAATATTTAAATGCATTCCAGGCCAGTAATAACCAACCACCAATCATCAGCGCCCCCCCAATAGGTGTAATCGCGCCAAGACCACGTGGAAGCCCTAGAGCCATAATATATAGCGAGCCACAAAACAGAAAAATACCAAACTGAATGAGCAGGAAACTGCCTTTAATTGGGAGTTGAGGCAAAGTCTTACTTATCACACCTAAAATCAATAAGCCTAAAGCATGATAGAAAAAGTATTCTGTTGCTGTGTGCCACCAAGCCAGTTGAGCTTCACTGGCACGAGTCTTTAAACCGTGTGCACCAAAAGCACCTACCATGACCGCCAAGGCAAGGTTGAGTGCGGAGATTGCAATCCACATAAGCCATAACCACCTGAAAAACTAGATGAACATTAACATAGATTTATATAGAGAATAAGGCCAATAAATAACAAAAATGAGAAACTAAAAAATAAGAAAGGGCAATAAATGCCCTTGGATTTTGAGAAAATAATCAGGTTGCAGACATAGCAACCTTGATTTTCTCCATCGCATTCTTTTCTAACTGACGAATACGTTCTGCTGAAACATTATATTCTGCTGCCAGTTCATGTAGGGTTGACTTGTCATCATCGAGCCAGCGGCGTTGCAGGATATTCCGTGAACGGTCATCTAACTGATCCATAGCACTATGTAATGCCGAGTTGCTCTGTTCTTCCCAGTCCTCGTCTTCTACCAGACGGGCAGGATCATAGCGGCTGTCTTCCAGATAAAGTACCGGCGCCACATGACTAGATGAATCATCATCGTCATCACCTTGTGCCTCAAAAGCAGCATCATAGGCAGTAAGACGGCCTTCCATTTCCAGAACCTGCTCTGGTGTTACATTTAAATCATTCGCGATTGAGCGCGCTTCTTCGAGCGTTAACTTTTTACTGGACTTTTTTAAGCTACGCAGATTAAAAAATAATTTACGCTGTGCTTTAGTAGTGGCAATTTTTACAATACGCCAGTTACGAATAACGTATTCATGTATTTCGGCTTTAATCCAGTGAACTGCAAAAGACACCAAGCGTACACCCATGCTTGGATCAAAGCGTTTGACTGCTTTCATTAGTCCCAGATTACCTTCTTGAATCAGGTCACCCTGAGGCAAGCCGTAACCTGCATAACTGCGTGCAATGTGAACAACGAAACGCAGGTGCGACATGACCAGCATTTTCGCTGCATCTAGATCCTGATCATAATAATAACGTTCAGCAAGTTCTTTTTCCTGCTCGGCTGTTAAAATGGGGATCTGGTTAACGGTGCTAATATATGCACCGAGATTGACCCCTGGCGCAGATAATGACAGGGGCATCAATTGATTGCTGCTGTCACTCATGAGTTCTCCTTATAGGACGATAATCGTACCAATGCATTTATCTTAATCGGAAAGATTTCCATAATTAAGGAATATTGGGTAGAAAAATGTAAAGTTTTATACCTTTAACACTGTTTTATCTTAAAGGAAAATAATTAAGATTCAATTAAATAGTGGTATTCTTGAGCATGATTCTGAGTCAGGGTACATTTAATCTGATGAAGCTGGCAGTAACGTACAATATCTATCTCGCTATTTGGATCGGAAGCTTTTAAAATAAACATAAATGGCGCCTTGGTTTGCTTTAAGGCCCGTTTTAACATTAGTAGTGGCATTGGGCAGGGCTGACCCAATGCATCGATTTCTACAGGTGTTGCCCCAAGAGTTTCGTTCATAATGTGAACTCAGGAAAAATTAGCTTTTATGAAAGGCATTTTAGCAAATAAAATCAGTTGACTGAATTTGCATTAGGAATCAATAGTAAAATATTTAAAAATAGAATTCAGTTCAATTATCATACAAAAACATAAACGAACGTAAAGAAGAATTCATTAAAAAAACTATTAATTGTCATAAACCCATGCTAAGCTCGTTGCGTACTTAGGGATTACCACTACCTAAATTGTGGTGAAACTTAAATATTTATGGATGTAACCGGGAATTTGTTAATAGTTTTACAGAATGATTACAAGCTTAGAAATAATAACTATTTTTAAATCTTGTTTGCTCTGCTGTTTGCAACACCGGAAGGTCCTTTAATTGAAGCAACTGAGGATTGACTTATGACAGCTCGTGAACAAGGCGTAGTAAAGTGGTTTAACGACACTAAAGGTTTTGGTTTTATTCAGCGTAACGGTGGTGATGACGTATTTGTTCATTTCCGTGCGATTATGGGTGAAGGCCATCGCTCACTACGTGACGGTCAACGCGTTGAATTCAGCGTAGTAAAAGGTCAAAAAGGTTTTCAGGCTGAAGAAGTGCAGCCTTTAGACTAATTCATCAATTTTGATTGATGAGAGGCGCTCCAATTTTCGTATTGGGGCGTTTTTGTTTATAATGAACGCCAATTTGGGTGATTAATAGTTAGAGCACGTATATGGCATCTGGTTTTGAAACCTTGAATTTACATCCGAAACTGAAAAAAGCGATTGATGCTTTAGGGTTCAAGGAAATGACTCCTATCCAGCAGAAGGTGTTAAATTATACCTTGGCTGGACACGATGCAATTGGTCGTGCGCAAACTGGTACGGGTAAAACCGCAGCCTTCCTGATCAGTGTAATCAATGATCTGCTTAATAATCCGATTAAAGAACAGCGTTATCGTGGTGAGGCAAGAGCTCTAATCCTGGCTCCTACACGTGAACTGGCTCTGCAAATTGAAAGTGATGCTAAAGAGTTAACCAAATTCACAGATCTGCATCTGGTTACATTACTGGGTGGTGTAGATTTTGATAAGCAGAAAAAACAGCTTGATCAGAATTTTGTCGACATTATTGTGGCAACACCAGGACGTTTGATAGATTTTGTAGAACAAAAAGAGGTTTGGCTGGACCAGATCGAATTTTTAGTGATTGATGAAGCTGACCGTTTGCTGGATATGGGATTCATTCCTTCAGTGAAAAGGATTGTACGGTTTTCACCTCGTAAAGAACAACGTCAGACTCTAATGTTCTCGGCTACGTTCAGTTATGATGTACTGAACTTGGCTCAGCAATGGTTATTCGAGCCTGTTACAGTAGAAATTGAACCTGAAAAGAAAACCAATGCCGACGTTGAACAACGTGTGTATATGGTAGCGAACCGGGACAAATATAAACTGCTACAAGAAATTTTACGTGATGAACCAATTGAAAAGGTTATGATCTTTGCAAATCGTCGTGATCAGGTGCGCCGTCTCTATGATCATTTGAAAAAGGATGGTTACAAAGTCGTTATGCTTTCAGGTGAAATTGCTCAGGATAAACGGCTGAAAATGCTGGATCAGTTCAAAAATGGCAAGCATAACATCATGATTGCTACTGATGTGGCCGGACGCGGTATTCATGTTGATAATGTTTCACATGTTATTAATTTTACTTTACCTGAACAGTCAGATGATTATGTTCATCGTATTGGTCGTACTGGTCGTGCTGGTGCACAGGGTGTCAGTATCAGCTTCTTATCAGAAGACGATGCGTTTTATCTGCCAGCCATTGAAAAAGCAATTGGACAGAAACTGCCACTTACTCGTTTAGATGGTTATTGTTAATTAAAGTGTTTAGATGAATTATCCCGGTCAATATGCCGGGATTTTTTATGAAGCTTATTTATGAATTAGTGCGACAGTAAAACGTTAATACAGTCTGATAATCGTCGTCGCGGGAGATATCTGTACGGTTACCAGTAATCGCACCGAGCACACCAGCAGCAGCTTGTACCATTTGGCCAGTCTGCTCATCTACCACACCTTTGAGTACACCGTTATAACTGGTTTTCTCATCTACAACTACAGCAGTTGCTTTACTGCCACAAGTGCTGTTAGCTGCACTAATAGCATTATTTTTAGAAATAATATTGGTTTTACCAATTCCAGTCACTTCATACTGATTATTTTCCTTCTGAATTGCCAGACTGTTTTTTGGGGTGGTAGCACAGGCGGTCAGCATGAGCGAAACAGCGAATAGGGAACCCAAACTTAGAATTTTTTTCATCATACACCCTAAAACTATTATTAAAAGATTGAAACTATTTGAGCATATTTACTCTGAATCGTATTGAACGGGTTGTATGGAAATTGAAGTTTTATAGATATTATTTGTGAAAGCTGTTAAAAGCGCTACTGGCAGATTGTCTGTAACTCAATAAAATGAAAAGATTGTGCTAATCTAGTTTGATCTTGAATCTTATATTTAAAAATTAATGGCAGACAATACTGTAGAGCTGATTCATCAAAATATTCATCAGCGGCAATCAATTGGACATCTGGTTGAACCTGCTCCAAATGCAGAACAGCTTGAACTCGCCTTTCAGGCAGCATTAACAGCACCAGACCATCACCGCTTAAAACCGACTCATTTTGTGGTTATTGCACCTGAGCAGCGCGAAACATTTGGGGAACTATTATCACAGGCAGTGGCTGATATGGGTACAATGGAAGCAGCACAGATTGAACGGGTAAAGAATCATCCTTTGCGTGCTCCGTTACTGGTCTTGGCGTTAACCCGTTTTCAAGATCACCCAAAAGTTCCTTATTTTGAACAAACATTAAGTTCAGGTGCGGCTATCCAGAACTTTTTGCTTTCCCTGCAAGCGCAAGGGTTTTCAACAATGTGGCGTTCAGGTGCTGTGGTAGAGTCCAGCTTGCTAAAAAAAGCTTTGAATTTGCGTGAACATGATTTAATTTCAGGCATTATCTATATTGGTACAGCAGCTAAAGCAATTGCACCGCGTACAGAGATAGATACACAGAATTTTGTAAGTTACTGGTCTGAATGATTTTGTTTCCATAGTATGGAACATGAAGGATAAAAATAATGTCAGAGTTGAAGTTTAGCGATCTGGTTGAACCTGTTGAAATTGACCGTAAAACTGCATTAAGAATCACTGTACTGGGTGGTGGAAGTTTTGGTACAGCTATGGCCAATATTTCTGTACGCAATGGTTGTGATACCAAGATCTGGATTCGCGATGAAGAGATTGCCCGGGAAATTAACCGGACACATATCAACCAGCGCTACTTGCCAGATTATCCTTTAGAGAAAGAATTGCAAGCAGTATCTGATCTTGAAGAGGCAGTACGCGACCGTGATATTATTCTGGTAGCCATTCCAAGCCATTCTTTTCGGGATGTTATACAAAAAATTAAACCTTTTATCAGTGCGCAGGCAGTGGTTTCGCTTACGAAAGGAATTGAAGCTAAAACCTTTAGCTTTATGAGTGACATTATTCGTGATGAGTTGCCAGAAGTTCCTTATGGAGTGCTTTCGGGCCCGAACCTGGCAAAAGAAATTATGGCAGGTATGCCGGCGGGTACAGTAATCGCCAGCCATTCGGAATTGGTACGTTATGCGGTGCAACAGGCTTTGCATAGCGCTTTATTTCGTGTATTTGGTAGTGATGACGTACATGGAGTAGAACTTGGCGGTGCTTTAAAAAATATTTATGCAGTCGCGATGGGAATGGCGGCGGCCTATAATGTAGGTGAAAACACCAAAAGTATGATTATTACACGCGCCTTGGCTGAAATGAGCCGTTTTGCTGTCAAGCTGGGTGCTAATCCTTTAACATTTTTAGGTTTGTCTGGCGTTGGTGACCTATTTGCTACTTGTAACAGTCCACTCAGCCGTAACTATCAGGTGGGTTTTGCTCTGGGTAAAGGTAAAACTTTAGAACAGGCTACGCAGGAATTAGGACAAACTGCGGAGGGGATCAATACTATCGTTCAGGTACGTACACGAGCACAAGAGCTTGAGGTATATATGCCAATCACTAATGCTTTGTATGAAGTTATTTTTGAAAATGCGCCGCCACTAACAATAGCCTTATCTTTGATGAAAAATGGTCATCGCAGTGATGTAGAATTTGTATTGCCACATAATCAGGTCTAATCATCAAGACGTATCATAAATGTCATGAAAAAACGTTATGATAAGTCTGAAGTAATGGGGATAATATATGCAATTGGTTCTGATTCGACATGGTGAGGCAGCCCATCCGCCGCAAGTAACTGACAGCAAGCGACCTTTGACTGAGCGGGGTCATACACAAGCTGAGGAAACTGGAAAATATTTGAAAGATCTGATACAGCCAGAGGTTTTTGTTGTCAGTCCGTTATTACGGGCACAAGAAACCTTGGTCCATATTCAAAAGAATTTCCCTGATGTTCCGGTACTGGTCTGTGATAAAATTAAACCAGATGATCAGGCAAAAGATGCGATTGACTGGCTAGCACAACTGTCTTACCAGTCGATTACTGTCGTGTGTCATATGAATGTTATTGCACATATTGCCGAGCAGCTTGTTCATGAGCCATTCCATCCTTTTGCACTGGCTGAAGCGCGAATTTATGAACTTCCCGTAATTGCAAATGGCCTGGCAGTCCAGCAGCAGAACTTTATTCCAGTACATTAAAATAAATTAGAAAAATGGTAGATCAGACTTAATGTTGTATTTATGGATGCCAGAAGCCAATGGAGTTTGGCAATGGTCAAATGGGAATGCTTGGAGTGAGAGCTCGAGTCTTGAACAGCTGATTCAGGAAATTAAAATATATCAAGGTGAAGAAACAGTTGTTTTTTTCCCAAGTCGCGGGCTACAACTGCTTCAGCAGCAGATGAGTAAATCTCAATATAAGCAGCTTGGTACAGAAGGGGTACGCTATCTGCTGGAAGAGTACGTAATACAGCCGATTGATCAGCTAAAAGTACTGCATTATTTTCAGGCTGCTGAAGAACGATTAACAGTCATGGGAATCGCACAGAATTCAGTAGAAACATTACTGCATTCACTGAATTTACTTCCTTTAAAAGTTGCTGCACTTTTGCCAGATTTCCTGGTTTTACCCCAGCCTGATCCCGGTGAAACTATACTTGCAAATATTCATCAGCGGTTACTTGCACGTGAAAATGAGTTTAGTGGCAATTCAATAGATGAGCTTGGAGTTTATCTGGAATTTATTCATCCGGAGACCCGTTTCCGTTGTAGCGGGCTGAGTCCAGATCAGCAAATAGTACTAGATGCAGTAACTACTCAAGAGCAGAGACAGTACTTTAGTTATCAGTTCGAGCCTATTAAAAAGCCTAAACAGCATCCCTTCAATATTTTGCCTAAAGCACAAAAAAGTGAACAGTTTTCTGGTTATTGGAAAGCTTGTGCAGCAGTATTTTGTGCCATTCTTATAGTACAGTTGAGTTATGATGTATTACGCTGGTCAAAATTAAAAAAACTGGCTGATCAGACTGCGATACAGGCAATTGACCAGTATCAAGACTGGTTTGGACCCAATAGCCGTATTACTGAAGAAAATATACAAAGTCAGTTTGAAAGCCAATTGCGTATGAGCCGTAGTGCAAATACTGAGGCACTGCAAATTTTGAGCCGGGTTGGCCCAATCTTGGCCCAGCAGCAGATTTTGGCAGAGCGGGTAGGATATGAGTCATCAATATTAAGTCTTGATTTGAAAGCCAGTTCATCTGAACAGTTGCAGGCACTTACCCAGCAGTTAAACCAGCAAGGTTTTAAAGCTGAACTTGGTAATGTACAAACCCAAGGGGCGGGGGTAATCGGTTTGGTGAAAGTACAATAATGAAAACATTTGAGAAAATAGGCCATTCATGGAAAAACCTGGCTGAACGTATAGAAGACTATCTGGACGGACTTTCTCTGCGCGAAAGAATCATGGTAATTTTTACCACAGTCTTTGTGCTGGTCACAGCCGTTGGATGGTCACTCTGGACCATGCATAAAGCTGCGGATGACCAGCAAAAACGTTTAAATGACCTCAAAGATCTTATGGTCTGGATGCAGACCAATGCAGTAACCATGAAACCAGCGGGAGAATTGCAGCTAACTCCGGCAGAGAAAGTGCAGCGTATTTCTCAACAGCAGGGGTTATCAGCCAGTATCCAGGCCACTGGGAAACAGCTTCAGATTTCAGTGCAGCATGATAATTATGCTGTATTAGCCAACTTTCTAACCCAAATGGCACAGATGGGTTTAAGTATTGAAAAAATGGAGCTTATAAATCAAAACCAGCAAATCAGGCTCATTGTGAACGTGCAATAAGCTGTAAAAATAAACATAGTTTAGGCATAGCCTTTTATGTAACCTGTGCCTATAATATGCCAACTTGTAAAGCGGTAGATTTTTGCTGATATGTTCTATTCTCTGGCCCGCCCCTTGTTGTTTTCGCTAGCACCAGAGCGTGCACATGAACTGACCTTATCATTGCTAAAATCAGCCCATAAGTTTGGAATTGGACATCAGACAGTTGCCCATAAGCCTGTGACCTGTATGGGAATCGAATTTCCCAACCCGGTCGGTCTGGCAGCAGGTTTGGATAAAAATGGCGCTTATATTGATGCTTTAGCTGCATTGGGTTTCGGTTTTATTGAAATCGGAACAGTTACTCCACGTCCCCAAACTGGTAATCCTCAGCCACGTTTATTTAGGATTCCTGAGGCAAAGGCCATCATTAACCGTATGGGTTTTAATAATGATGGTGTTGACCGGCTGGTTGAGAATGTAAAAACAGCTAAATATAAAGGCATTCTGGGAATTAACATCGGTAAAAACGCTGATACCCCTGTAGAAAATGCAGTTTCGGACTATCTGACCTGTCTTGAAAAAGTATATAATTATGCTTCTTATGTGACAGTAAATATTTCTTCCCCAAATACCAAAAATTTACGCGATTTGCAAAGTGGTCATGCCTTGACCGAGTTGCTTAAAACATTGAAAAACCGACAGCTTGAGCTCGCAGAGCAATATCAACATTATGTGCCTCTAGTTTTAAAAGTTGCGCCGGATCTGAGCCAGCAGGATATTGAATTTATTGCTTCCCAGCTGGTTATCTTCAAAATTGATGGGCTGATTGTGACCAACACTACTTTATCCCGTGAAGGAGTAGAGGGTTTGGCCTGTGCAGATGAGAGCGGTGGATTGTCTGGTGCACCAGTATTTGAGAAAAGTAACCAGTGTTTGCAGGAATTTGCGAAAAGACTAAAAGGTCAGGTCGCTCTGGTGGGTGTGGGTGGGATTGTGTCTGGAAACCAGGCTGCTGTAAAACAACAGTATGGTGCCCAGCTTGTACAGATTTACAGTGGTCTTATCTATACTGGACCAAATTTGATCAAAGACTGTGTTGATGCCATGAATTAATTTATGAATACCATCGATATAGTTATCCTGATTATCCTGCTCATTGGAGGGCTCAACGGTTTGCGACAAGGATTTGTAAAGGCCTTTGCGAACTTGGTAGGATGGGTATTTGCACTGATTATTGGTGCAAAATATGCCAATATTCTCGCGCCTTCTATGGTGGTACTCAGTCATGATCCGGTGGTCCAGAAAATTGCAGCCTTTGCATTTATTGCCCTGATCATTGTTGTGCTGACCTGGATTGTCACCGCATTTCTGAATGGTATTCTGAAAACTTTTAAATTAGGTCCATTAAACCGTTTGGCTGGTGGAGCTTTTGGTTCGCTTAAAGGCCTGCTGGTAGTCTTGATTACTATGCAAGGCTTGGGCCCTTGGGTGGAAAGTTCTCCTCACTGGAAGCAGTCCAGACTGATACAAGCTTTATTACCTTATGCGCCTATGGCAACTGAAATCTCTAAAAATGTGGCGAATCATGCATTAGATGAAATGAAGTCTGAACAACAGCCTGCATCTTCTCCTTCTCGGCGTGAGTCCAATGATACACCTGCCAGTGAGCGTTCAAACCATTCAACAAATAATCCTTTTTATTAATCCTAGCCTGTCTGCGAGGTTGTTATGTGTGGAGTAGTTGGTATAGCCGGTAAAGCGCCAGTTAACCAAATGTTGTTTGATGCTTTGACGATGTTGCAACATCGTGGACAAGATGCAGCTGGGATTGTAACCTGCCATGAAGGACGTCTTTTCTTGAGAAAAGATAATGGTATGGTACGCGATGTATTCCATACGCGTCATATGCGCGCCTTGCTGGGTAATTACGGCATCGGACATGTACGTTATCCTACCGCAGGTTCATCAAGTAGTGCCGAAGCCCAGCCCTTCTATGTAAATTCACCTTATGGGATTACCTTGGCACATAACGGTAATCTGGTAAATGCAAAAGACATTCATGAAGACCTGTTCAAAACTGACTTGCGTCATATGAACACTGATTCGGATTCAGAAGTACTGCTTAATGTATTTGCCCATGAGTTACAGAAGAGTGGCAAGTTAGAGCCATGTGCAGAAGATATTTTCCATGCTGTAAGCCGTGTGCATGACCGCTGTAAGGGAGCTTACGGTGTAGTAGCCATGATTACGGGACATGGTGTAGTCGGGTTTCGCGATCCTAACGGGATTCGCCCTTTAATTTATGGATCACGTGAAACAGAAGAAGGTACTGAATATATTATTGCTTCAGAATCTGTGGCAATTACTGCGCTGGGTTTTAAAATCGAGCGTGATGTAGCACCAGGCGAGGCCATCTTTATTGATTCACAAGGTCAGCTATTTACCCAGCAATGTGCCAAGAACCCTTCTTATCGTCCATGTATCTTTGAATATGTTTATTTCGCACGTCCTGATGCCATTATTGATGGTATTTCGGTGTATAAATCCCGTTTACGCATGGGAGAAACACTTGCAGCAAAAATTTTGCGTGAATGGGGCGAAAATCATGATATTGACGTGGTGATTCCTATTCCAGATACCAGCCGTACATCTGCATTGGAGTTAGCTAATATTCTCGGGGTGAAATTCCGCGAAGGTTTTATGAAGAACCGCTATATCGGACGAACCTTCATCATGCCGGGGCAGCAGCAGCGTAAGAAATCTGTACGCCAAAAATTAAACCCGGTTGAGTTGGAATTCAAAGGCAAAAATGTCTTGCTGGTAGATGACTCAATTGTTCGCGGTACTACCTGTAACGAAATCATTCAGATGGCACGTGATTCTGGAGCCAAACAGGTCTTTTTTGCTTCGGCTGCACCAGAAGTTATGTATCCGAATGTTTACGGGATTGACATGCCAGCCAAATTTGAACTGATTGCGTCAGGCCGGAGTGTTGAGGAAGTGCGTGAAATTATTGGTGCTGACCGTTTGATTTTCCAGGATCTGGAAGACTTGAAAGATGCGGTTCGTACTAAGAAAGTTCCTCATCTGACCGAGTTTGATTGCTCTGTATTTGATGGTATATATGTGACAGGCAATATTGATGAAATTTATCTGGAAGATCTGGAAAAATTGAGAAACGATATGGCCAAAAAGGGTAAAGACCCGTATATCGATGTCAATATTGATGCCGCTTCTGTTGATTTGACCGGAATCAGGGAAGAGTAAGCGCAAACACGTTAAAAAGCGGGTCTTGCCCGCTTTTTTACTTTAAGATAGGCAAAACAATGTAATTAGGAAATTTTACATTGAAAGACGTCAGCCATTATTTAATTACTAATAAAAATATGATGTGGTCCATGAGCATTTGTCTGCTTGCGATCATCTTAAGTATATTTATTCTCAATAGCCTGTTGGGTCTAATAGTTCATTTTTTTGATCCTGAACAAGCTGTCATGTGGCATGTATTCAGCCCTTATCTGATCTTATTGTTATTACTGGTAATGGGTGGTTCGGTTGCCTATGAACGCTATGTATTTCGTTCTGGGGGGCATACGCTTGCTAAACAGCTAAAAGCTCGGCGTCTTAATCTGATTGAAAGCACACCTGAGGAAAGTGTAGCCATTCATTTAAATGAACATTTGGCACAAAAGTTCATGATCAATCCTCCAACTTTATATGTGCTGCCGGATGAGATCGGTGTAAATGCTTTAACCGCTGGCTTCCATCCCCAAGATATTGTAATTGTGTTGACATGGGGAGCATTGCAAAACCTCGATGAGCTAGAACTTTATGGGTTACTCAGTCATGAGTTTAACCAGATACTTTCTGGCGAAACAGCTGAAAATACCCGGCTTAAGATCGTTTATAGTAGCCTGACTACTTTTAGCCAATGGGGGAGTAAAATTGCCAAATTGGGGTTTCGAAAAACTACTATCAATAAACGTCACCAATTTGAAACAACGTTTGTCGCAATAGGAGGTATTATCTGGCTGGTTGGCAGTTTGGGCGTGTTGGTGACTCGTCTGATCAAATATCTGACTTTAGGTGGACGTACCTTCCGGAATGATTTTAAAACCAAGCGTCTCATTCAAAACGATGCCAATATTCAGACTTTACTCCGAATTTATGTGCATCATGCAGGTTCACAGATTCATAGTGAATATTCAGAATCAATTGCCCATATGTGTTTTGCCAACTCATTGAGTCCGCAGAGCTGGATGAATATTCATCCCAATATTGAAGAAAGAATTTATGAACTAAATCCTGCCTTACTACAAGACTTGCAGCTTGAAAACCTGAAAAAGCTGCGTAGCCAACCATTTTTTAGCCTGTTTCGTTCTCTAGAAGAAATTAATGGAGAAGTCTACAATCCTTGGACTTCTCCACAACCGCTACCTTTATTACGTTTGTCTCCTATCAGCTTTGCTATTAATGATGCAATCAAACCTCTCAAGCCTGAAATACGTCGTGGCATGAAGCGCCCCGAGCTGATCCAGCGTGCTATGTTGACTGCTACTGGGTCAAGAGAAGTTATGGTTGCGATCTTGATGATTCGTCAATATCGGGAATTTATTCCTAAAGAAGCTGAAGTTAGCCGTGCAATTGTGGATGCATTGCTGAATCTGGACGGTCGTGTACATATCCAGATTTTTTTAGAGGCCTGTAAAAATATTGGTCATATGCCCGCATCTATTGCCCGTCAATTTCTAACCCGACTGGCAAAAATTATTCAAGAAGATGGCGAAATTGGACTACTCGATGCTTTATTGCTCGAAAAAGTTAAATATGAGCTAAATCTGATGCCTTTGCACATGCCTGTATCTTTAGAAGACGCTAAACCGCAGATTGTACGGCTGGTCGACGCACTATTGCATGTACAGCAGATTAATAGTCCAAACCAGCTAGATGTGCGATATAGAATTTTACAGCAGGTTCTTACTCTGGATGAGCTGTCTTTATATGAAGAAATTTCTGATGAGCCGCTCGATTTGGCAGAGATTTTAAATGATATTGCGGGGCTATTACTGCGTGACCGGTTAAGTATGCTGGGAATTGCCGAGCTTTGCCTGTGGCATGACCGGATTATTACCCAAGATGAGCTCGATGTACTAGAGTTGCTCTACTGGCGATTGGGTTTTGAAACCAGAGAAATTATTGACCAGATGCAAAAGAAGAATAGTGTCATGATTATTTGAAACTGGTGACGATTTTATTAAATCAGAATATGCACCATGATGAATGAATAAAATATCTGAACCGGCCAGAAACTACAGCAAAGCATATAAAAGCCCGTTAGAATAGCTTTCAGGAAAATTAGGGTAGTAACATGATTGGGCATGAGCGGAAAATACTGGCAACTTTAGGAATTGATGTCTGGATTCCT
Source organism: Acinetobacter sp. UBA1297 (assembly GCF_002307755.1). Lineage (NCBI taxonomy): Bacteria > Pseudomonadati > Pseudomonadota > Gammaproteobacteria > Moraxellales > Moraxellaceae > Acinetobacter > Acinetobacter sp. UBA1297. Next base: position 229,249 of record NZ_DBUF01000006.1, on the reverse strand, counting down.
CGAGGTACTGTATCAGCACGCCTTGGCAATATGTCAATCTGGCGTGATCAGACAGCACGGGTTGAGCCGTTAAGTTTTCATGATCATGTAAAAAATGTTAAGCCTGATTCTGCTACAGAAAACCTGCAAAAAAAAATTACGGATATTGTTGAGCAGGTAGCTATTGATACACTACCACCCCAAGCTGAAAAAGAGCATCTGCCAGCAGCAACTTCCAAGGATGCAAATGCTGTAGAGGCTATCAATCCTATAGTAGAAGTTGAAGCTTTTAGTGTGCAGGCTTATAGTTTGGCGCACTGTACAATTTTAATAAATGCTACCCGTCTAACTGAGCCGCAGCAACAGCTATGGTTAAATATTCAGCGTAGCTTGTCAGGACAGTATAGTTTGTTGGAATGGCCTTTCCCATTGCCCAATTTTCAGGATAATCGTGGTGTAGGTTGCTATGTACAAGGTTTTATTGATGCTATTGCCTATGAAAAATCAGTGTTAAGCCTAGGTGATATTCCATATCTGAATCATTCAAAAGTTATCCGTTTAGCCAGTTTGCAGGAAATGCTGGATAAACCGTTACTGAAGAAACGCCTGTGGCAATTTATGTATAAAAAGATGGAATAGCAGAGAAATAGGAATACAAAAATGGATAAAAAGCGCGTAGTCGTATTTAGCCAGATTGATCAGGCCATTCTTGAGCGTTTGCAACAGCAATATGAAGTTCAGGTATTAAATCCTAAATCAGGTGATATTAATGAGCAAATCCGTCAGGCAGTAACAAATGCTGATGGCATGATTGGTTCGGGACGAGTGCTGAATAAATCTAACCTGGCGAGTGCACAGCAGCTTAAGGTTATTTCAACTGTAAGTGTTGGTTATGATAATTATGATGTGGATTATCTAAACCAGAAAAAAATCTGGCTTTCAAATACTCCGCATGTCTTAACAGAGACTACTGCTGATTTGGCTTTTAGTTTATTGATGAGTGCAGCACGCAGAGTGCCTTATCTGGACCAATGGACCAAGCAGGGTCAGTGGAAACGTACGGCGGGTACTGAACAGTTTGGTCAAGATATTTTTGGCAAAACTTTAGGTATTATTGGTTTGGGGAATATTGGTGCGGCAGTCGCACGTCGTGGACATTATGGTTTTAATATGGATATTCTATATCATAACCGCCGTGAGAAACCTGAACTTGCCCAGCCTCTTGCAGCAAAATATTGTTCAATGAGTGAACTGCTTCAGCACTCTGATTTTATAGTCATGGCAGTCGACTTAAATCATGAATCTAAAGCTCTCATTGGCCAGGCAGAATTTGATCAGATGCAATCCCATGCTGTATTCGTCAATATTGCACGTGGTTCAGTTATAGATGAAGTAGCACTGATCAATACTCTAAAACAGAACAAGATTTTTGCTGCAGGTCTGGATGTTTATAGCAAAGAACCTTTACAGGAATCTGAACTTTTTAAACTGTCGAATGTTGTCACTCTGCCTCATGTGGGTTCTGCAACAGGAGAAACCCGTAAAAAAATGGCCGAGCTGGCTTATCAGAACTTGGTACAGGCTCTGGAAGGCCAAATTCCACGCTATCTGGTTAACCCTGACTTTAACTAAAGCTTCATAACACTTCACTGCATTTTTCTTCAATGTTGAGTGTTATATTAGCTAAAGATGAATTCAGCTATGGAATCAAGATTGAAAAAGTTTTTGCTTGCAGCAGGACTGAGCAGTCTGACCACTTTCAGTCCAGCACTTACTTTTGATGCTCCTTCTTCATTTGGTCAGGTAGAAGTACCTGATATTGGTGGAGGAGTAGGGTTAATTGATCAGCAGCAAGAACGCTTCATTGGTGAAAAAGTTTATCGTGAAGTTCATAAACAAATGCCGGTCATGCAAAACCCTTGGCTTGAAGACCAGTTATATTCTATTTTTACCCGTATCTTAAGCCAGACTCAAGCAGGGCAGCCAATTGGACTGGTACTAATTAAAGATTCCCAAATTAATGCTTTCGCTGTGCCGGGCGGGCTGTTTGCAATTAATACGGGGATGGTAACTTCTGCCCGTAATATTGATGAGGTGGCAGGGGTGATGGCACATGAGATTGCGCATGTTACCCAGCGACATTACAGCCGTTCTAAAGAGGCATTTAAAGGTCAGGGTCTGCTTGCACTGGCTGGTGTTTTGGTGGGAGCAGCCATTGCTTCACAGGCTGATGGAGAAGCAGGTACAGCAGTTATGCTCGGTACTCAGGCTGCCTTAATGGATAAACAGCTAACCTACAGCCGCAACCAGGAACGTGAAGCAGACCGTATAGGCATGCAATATATGTACTCGGCTGGCTACAATCCACAAGGCATGGCAGATTTTTTTGAGCTGATGAACCGTTCTACTAGCCGTGTCAGTTTTATGCCAGATTTTTGGCTCACTCATCCCTTAACCTCACAGCGCATGAGCGAAGCAAGACTACGTGCTAACCAGTTGCCTAAAGTAAAAAGTAGTTTATCTGACCCTGATTTTGAAATTGTTAAGCTTTATACTGCGGTGGTCGCTAATCAGGCAACTGAAAATCAGCTGTCTATTTTGGCAAAACAGGGCAGCTTTGCAGGCCAGTTGGCGTTAGCTACATTTTATGAACAGCAGGGCGATTATGGTCAGGCACAAACAGCATTAAATCAGGCAAAAATGGCAAACCGTCCACATCCGCTGATTTCTCTTATACAGACTGATATTTATCTTGGACAAAACAAGATAGATCTGGCTTTAAATACAATTAGCCCGTTACAGCGCATTATGCCAGAAAATCGGTCATTAGCTTATAAACTGGCTGAAGTACTAATCCGGCAACAGCAGCCAATACAAGTAATTAAACTGGTACAGCGCTTTACTAATAATAATCCAAGAGATGTATATGGATGGCGTTTAATGCAACAAGCAGCTGCACTTGAGCCGGCTTCAGCCTTAAAAGCTGTGAATGTATTACGTTATCGTGCTGAGGTGGAATACTGGAGTGGAGAAGAAGAAGCGGCAATTAAGTCGATGTTGCATGCACAGCGACTGGCAAAAAATAATAATGCGATGTCTGCCAGAATTGATGCACGATTAAATCAGATGCAACAGGAGCGCCAATTAAAAATCTAAATGATAGAAACCAGGGGGTTAAGAAAGCTTGGCCTTGATTTTGCCTGAAACAGCAGAAGGGTCGGCACGTCCGGCTATGATCGGACGTAGAGAATTCATCACCTTACCCATATCTTTCATGCTAGTCGCTCCTTGAGCAGCAATTGTTTGCTCAATGAGAGAATCAAGTTCTTCCTCAGTCATAGCTGCTGGTAGAAATTGGGAAATAATCTCAATCTCGGCTTGTTCTTTACTAGCTAAATCTTCGCGGCCAGCGCCCTGATAGGCTTTTACTGACTCTTTACGTTGCTTGATCTGTTTCTCAATGACCGCAAGAACCTGAGAATCATCAAGCTCTTTGCGTTCATCAATTTCGATTTGCTTGATGGCTGCCTGCAGACCACGAAAAACAGTCACTGTTGCCATAGCTTTGGCACGCATTGCAGTTTTCAATGCATCAGTAATCTGTTCTTTTAAAGTAGTCATAATATTTTCCAGGCAGTAATCAGTCACAAATTAATTAGTAAAGGCGAGTAGTACGTACAGATTCACGAGCCAGTTTTTTCTGGTAACGCTTAACTGCAGCAGCTTTTTTACGCTTACGTTCTTGAGTTGGTTTTTCGTAGAATTCACGCTTACGAACGTCAGCAAGAACACCTGCTTTTTCGCATGAACGTTTGAAACGACGGATAGCTACGTCTACTGGTTCGCCTTCTTTCAACTTAACTTGTGGCATGAAGAATCCTCTAAGTTTATGGATAAGTACACAGGCAGGATTGCCCGCATACACAAGTGAAGGCCATTATTTTACTCATTTACTTCTCATACCACAAGTCTATAATAGTTTCTGCATTATTTTTTCGCATTGGATAAAGGCAGTTTAATGATTGTTTTAGGCTTGGAAACTTCTTGTGATGAAACCGGATTGGCTCTTTATGACAGCGAGCAGGGTTTGCGTGGGCAAGTACTTTATAGCCAGATCAAGCTGCATGCAGAGTATGGTGGAGTAGTGCCGGAGCTGGCTTCACGGGATCATGTACGCAAGCTGATTCCACTTTTAGATGAACTGCTGATACAAAGCGGTGTTAAAAAGTCTGAAATTGATGCAGTTGCCTATACCCGTGGGCCAGGTTTAATGGGTGCGCTAATGACTGGAGCACTTTTCGGACGTACTCTGGCATTTGCCTTGAACAAACCGGCAATTGGGGTTCATCATATGGAAGGCCATATGCTGGCACCTTTACTTTCAGATACTCCACCCGAATTTCCATTTGTTGCACTTCTGGTTTCAGGTGGGCATTCCCAGTTAATGGCAGCTTATGGTATCGGACAATATGAATTACTGGGTGAGTCTATTGATGATGCCGCCGGTGAGGCTTTTGATAAAGTCGCGAAAATGATGAATCTGCCGTATCCGGGAGGACCAAATATTGCCAGACTTGCCCAGCAGGGTAATCCGACTGCATTTGATTTTCCACGTCCGATGTTACACCAAGGTCTGACCTTTTCATTTAGTGGCTTAAAAACTGCTGTTTCGGTCCAGCTTAAAAAAGTTGAAGGCCAAAATCGTGAAGCCGATATTGCTGCCAGTTTTCAAGAAGCTATTGTCGATACTTTAGTAAAAAAATCAGTCAAGGCATTAAAACAGACCGGGTTAAACCGTTTGGTAATAGCAGGTGGTGTAAGTGCAAACCAGCGTTTACGTGAACAGCTGGAAAGCAGCTTAAACAGAATTAAAGCTTCAGTTTATTATGCTGAGCCTGCGCTCTGTACAGATAACGGTGCCATGATTGCATTTGCTGGTTACCAGCGTCTGAAAGCAGGACAACAGGATGGCTTATCTGTAACCACTACACCGCGCTGGCCAATGACAGAGCTTACTCGTCCGGCAGAAATATAATCTGGTTTAATTAAGGAAGGGGCTTTTGCCTCTTTTTTATTTTCTATTGATCTGGTGTTTAAAATGAATAAATATTTTACTTGCTATGTGTTTGCTTCTCTTTTTCTTTCTGGTTGTACGGTTCAGCATAATTTAATAAATGAAACCCCGAGTCAGATTGTTCAAGGACATAATCAGGTGATTCATCAATACTTTGATGAAAAAAGCACCTCAGGTGTGCTGGTTATTCAAACAGATAAAAAAATTAATCTGTATGGTAATGCTCTAAGCCGCGCAAATACAGAATATGTGCCAGCCTCTACATTTAAAATGTTGAATGCCCTGATCGGATTGGAGAACCAGAAAACGGATATTAATGAAATATTTAAATGGAAGGGCGAGAAAAGGTCATTTACCGCTTGGGAAAAAGACATGACACTAGGAGAAGCCATGAAGCTTTCTGCAGTCCCAGTCTATCAGGAACTTGCGCGACGTATCGGTCTTGATCTCATGCAAAAAGAAGTAGAACGTATTGATTTCGGTAATGCTGAAATTGGACAGCAGGTCGATAATTTCTGGTTGATAGGCCCATTAAAGGTCACGCCTATTCAAGAGGTAGAGTTTGTTTCTCAATTGGCACATACACAGCTTCCATTTAGTGAAAAAGTGCAGGCTAATGTAAAAAATATGCTACTTCTAGAAGAGAGTAATGGCTACAAGATTTTTGGAAAGACTGGTTGGGCAATGGATATAAAACCACAAGTGGGCTGGTTGACCGGCTGGGTTGAGCAGCCAGATGGAAAAATTGTCGCTTTTGCACTAAATATGGAAATGCAGTCAGGAATGCCGGCATCTATACGTAATGAATTATTGATGAAATCATTAAAACAGCTAAATATTATTTAAGCGCTTGACAGAACTCTAATTTTATAAAAAGCCCACTTGAGATAAATGGGCCTTTTATAATCTGACTAATAATGAAACCTGTTAATTTTTCTAGTTTAAAATTTTACAGTGCTTTTAGTTGTTGTGATCCAATCCAGTGTTTAGAGAACTGATAGGCGGCACGTCCTGACCGTTGACCACGTGCCTGACACCAGCGTAGGGCTTCAGCACGGGCTTCGTCATTCATTGGCATATCTGCTTTAGCAAGATAGTGTTCCACAATGGTTAAATACAGGTTTTGATCCATTGGATAGAATGAAAGCCACATTCCAAAACGATCCGAGAGTGAAATTTTTTCCTCAATGGCTTCTTGTGGATGCAACTCGGTATATTGCGGTACATCTACACGAGTCACTGGCGTGTTCTCATGCATAAACTCTGGTAACAGATGTCGACGGTTGCTGGTTGCATAAATAATAAAATTACTTGAACCTGACTGTAATGAGCCATCAAGTACACTTTTTAAGCTGCGATAGTTTTCATCTTCAGCATTAAAGGCCAGATCATCGCAGTAGACAATGAACTTTTCCGGACGCTTCTGGATGAGCTTCTGGATTTCAGGAAGATCAGAGAGATCATCACGTTCAATTTCAATTAAACGTAATCCTTGATCTTTATACTCGGTTAAAAGGGCACGGACAATTGAAGATTTTCCTGTGCCGCGTGAACCGGTAAGGAGAACATCATTGGCTGGCAGATTCTGCAAAAATTGTCGTGTGTTTTGAATAATTTTTTCTTTTTGTCTTTCGATTCCTTTCAGGTCATCTAAATAGATTTGTTTCGGTTCGAAAATGGGTTTAAGTTGTTTATCCTGCCATTTATAAGCCGGAGCAGAGAAGTCTGTCTGCTGTTTAAGCTCAGGTAAAAATTGCTGGACCTGCTGTAATACGGTAGAGAGAGTTTGAAGTATATTCTCTGGTAGAGTGAGGTTTGTCATAATTTTTCAGGTGTTATCGAAATAGCTAAATAGTAGCACTAGGAATACCGTAAATAGTACTACAATATCAAAAAGGCCAATGAATTATAGTTTTTTGCAATTGATTAGTGGCGAAAAAGATCAGATATTCTCAATAAAAACTTTGAGCACAAATATCAAAGGATAGGCACATAATGTTAAAAGAATTAACTCAAACTATTAATCCGCATCAGGCATATCGGGTTAAGAAATTAAAACATCAGCTGGAAGGGGCCGAATCCTATGAAGAGTGGAAATCTGTTGCATTAAAACTTGATGAAGAAACCGGTGCTCAAGAATGGAAACTCGACAATAGCTCTCCTTATTTTGATGCAGAGATTATTTCACATCGTTTGAACCTGCTTAAAAAATATCGCCTGCAGCAGCGCACTTTAGACCTGGTCGCTATTTTACGTGAAGGCTTAAGTTATGATATTGCCAACATTGGCCATCCAATGTTATTTACCGCAACGTATATTGGCACTAAAAAAATAATTGAAGATTACATTGAGGAAATGAGTGCAAGCTTGGCTTATATTGCCTCTAATGAATGTCATAGCTTTAACCTGAAAGAAAAAATAGACTTTTTTGAAAACTGCCAGATTGCTTATGGACAGCCCGTACTCATGTTTTCAGGCGGCGCTACTTTAGGGTTATTTCATACAGGGGTTTGTAAAACCCTGATTGAACAAGATCTGATGCCCAAAGTGCTATCAGGTTCGAGTGCAGGCGCCATTATGACTGCCATGCTAGGGGTTTCTTCGCCTAATGAACTGGAAAGTATTATGAGTGGAGAGAGTTTTTTTACCGAAGCTTTCCATTTTCGTAAACTGACTGATGTACTCAAAGGTAATGGCGGTCTGGCTGATGTGCGCTATCTCAAGCAGTTTCTGATGGAAAATCTTGGAGACCTGACTTTTGCTGAAGCCTACGAAAAATCCGGACTACACATTAACGTTGCTGTGGCGCCATATGATGCAACACAAAATGCCCGGATTATGAATGCCTATACTGCACCTAACTTGCTGGTCTGGAGCGCTGTATTGGCTTCCTGTGCGGTTCCAGTTCTGTTTCCACCGGTACGCCTGACCAGCAAACGCTATGATGGTCAATATACCCAATATATGGGCAATACTAAATGGGTAGATGGCAGTGTACGCAGTGATTTCCCACAAGAAAAAATGGCCCGTCTGTATAACCTGAATTATAGTATCGCCAGTCAGGTGAATCCGCATGTTGTGCCATTTATGCAAAGTGATGAAAACCGCTATCGTAAAGATGTTCTGAGCTGGCCCGAACGGATTGTACGGCGTCAAGGTAAAGTGATCGCTATGGGAATGATGGATTTTACTCGTGAACGCTTAGGTGCAATCCAGCCTGTACGCCGTTTGCTTGATCACGGCTATGGCATTATTGGACAACGTTATTACGGCGATGTAAATATTATCGCCAAATATAATTTACGTCATTATAGCTATATGCTGAAAAATCCGCGACCACATCTGTTTAAGCTATTACAGCGCGAAGGAGAGCAGGCAACCTGGCCTAAAATCTCCATGATTGAAATTCATGCCCGTATCGGAAAAACAATTCAGCATTGTCTGGAGCTTCTACATTATCAAGAAACTCAGCAAGAGAAAAGTCAAGATCATGCAGATGCCTGATCTTGAAAATTCATTTGAAAACCTGATTCTGCGAAATGGCCTGTCAAGCCAGAGGTTTGGCCGCCGTCTGTATCATTTGAGCCAAAATGGAACACCGTATTGGCTTAAGTTTCAACTATCCGAAGTGCAACCTGAATATGAAAAAGGATTTTTACATGAACTGCAAATTTATCGAAAGCTGGGAAAATTAGAGCCAAGTATTCTTCTGCCTGCACGTATCATTGAGTTAAATCAGATTGCAGAATTTAGCCACTTAAAAGGAGAGGGATTAATTCTGCCTCACAATGATTACTGGTTGGGTGAGCCTGCACAGCAACTATCTTTTGAACAAGCACAGCAGAAAATTTTTGCAATGTTAGGCTGTTTGCAAATTTTGCATCAAACTGGCTGGATTCATGGTGACTTAAAGCCACAGCATTTTTTATATTGCCATAATCAGCTCACTTTAATTGATTTTGAGCAGAGTCAGCCAGTTACACAAGTTCATAAGACCACCACATTGAATGCCACACCACGCTATATGGCGCCAGAGCTGTTTCATGGAGAAATAAAAACGGTTAGAACTGATTTATATGCACTTGGAGTTATTTTATATGAGTGGTTAAGTGGTCAACGTCTAAGTGCCAGAAATTATCAGGATTGGGCAGTGCTACACTGTCAGATGTTAAAAATAAGATTACCAGACGCATTTATGCCATTTTTTCCGCTATTAAATGGCTTGCTAAGCAAATATAAAGATCAGCGTTTTCAACAGGTAAATGAAGCGCTCTATCATTTGAAATATTAGAAATGTTTCAAAAATAAACATAAGTTTTTGATTTGTTTTTTATTTAAGCAAACGCTAGGTTTTTTCATAAAAAAGGCTTGTCATGATTCTGTCTTCTCTATAATATACACAGCCATCGGGGGCGTGGCGAAATTGGTAGACGCACTGGATTTAGGTTCCAGCGCCGCGAGGTGTAAGAGTTCGAGTCTCTTCGCCCCCACCATTTTAAAGAGAATTATTTTCTTTAAAATTTATTCAGGTGAAAACCCTGAATACGCTTCAAATAGAGGATTGGTGTAATGGTAGCATGACGGTCTCCAAAACCGTTCGTCAAGGTTCGAATCCTTGATCCTCTGCCAATTATCTTTTGAGATAATTTTATATCATCGGGGGCGTGGCGAAATTGGTAGACGCACTGGATTTAGGTTCCAGCGCCGCGAGGTGTAAGAGTTCGAGTCTCTTCGCCCCCACCAATGATGATAGATAACGGGGATGTGGCGAAATTGGTAGACGCACTAGCTTCAGGTGCTAGCGCCGCGAGGTGTAGGAGTTCGAGTCTCCTCATCCCCACCAGATTCAAAAAGACCAGTATATTTAATACTGGTCTTTTTTTCATGGGAGAAATTATTGAAAACTTGAAAAAGTACCAGCTATTTAAAATTATATAAGCTGGCCTTTTAAATATTAATGCAAAAAATATAATAAAATGAATCACTTAAGCTTTTAGATGATCTTCGAATTCTTCCCCAAGTTGCACAGCCAGAGAATTACCTGAAAGTTCACAAGTGACTAAGCCATATTGTTTTTTAAAACTGAATGTAAAACCACGACCATCGGCCAGACTTTTAACTGAGTACCCCAATTTTTCTAACCAGATTTTGAAAGCTATTAAATTTTTTGCTTTGACAACTCTTTTCATCAGAGATCTCCTGCTTGACATATAAGTAAATTAATAAGGCTATTGCTTTACAATTTAAAGGGCAGATATATATCTTTTGGTGAGATAATATTATTTTAATTAATATAGAGTTGAAAAAATAATCAAATTTCACAGAAAATATTTTATTTAACTTATTGAATAAATTACTTTTAAATTAAATAGGCCTATAGAAAAAGCTTTAATCAGGTAATTGTAAAAAATAATGTCTAATTTAAGAAAAATTAATTATCTAGGCTGTTAAAAGCTATGTATAAATCAACCTCAAGACAGCTTGATGAAAGGCTTATCCTTAGCAAGGATAAACCCAGTTCAAAATTATGAACCACTAGAAATTATCTTTTAGTATGCGAATACGCGAAAACTCTTCTTCGCTCTCCGCCCTTAAAAAAGGATTGGTTTCAAGTTCCAGTGCAATCGTAGTTGGAAGCGTGCACTGATGGGAGTCGCGCATTTTTCTCACTTGCTCCACACGCCTATGTAGTGCCAGATTATCTGGTTCAACTGTCAGCGCAAATTCAGCATTGGAGAGTGTATATTCATGGGTGCAATATACTTGTGTCCTTGGAGGTAAAGCGGCTAACCGGTTAAGTGAGTGATACATCTGTGCATATGTTCCTTCAAATACTCGCCCACACCCCATGGCAAATAAAGTATCACCACAAAATAAAATATCTAGCTCATCAATAAAATAAACAATATGGCCCAGGGTGTGTCCCGGTACAGCTAAAATATCTACTTTTAAACGGTTAAATTTAAAGTGATTCTCATGCTGTAAGGGACGAGAAATAAAGGGAATATGGCTAAGTTCTTCTCGTGGCCCATAGACTGGAATATTCTGCTCAGTAATCAGTTCAGGCACACCACCAATGTGATCCTTGTGCCAATGAGTGAGCCAAATCTGTGATAATATGAGGTTATGGGTTTGACAGAAGTCTTGTACGAGTTGAGCCTCAGTAGGATCAATTACAACTGCTTCCTTAGTTGAACTATCTTCAAGTATCCAGATATAATTCTGAAGCTGGTTTTTAACATCAATGCAATGCACTTTATATGTCATGTTTTTCCTAAACACTCAGATCTTTTTATTAGTATAACCAATCTCCAGAAAGAATAATGTGCTTATATTTTTCGACTAGAAAGAAAAAAGCCCGCCGCTAGCGAGCTTAATTTATTGATAAAAAATTAGCTCTGTTCGCGTGCAATTGCACGATACCCAATATCTTTACGGTATTGAACGCCATTGAAGGTTACTTTTTGGCAAAGTTCTAATGCTTTTGCTTGTGCCTCACCAATAGTATTGCCAAGGGCAGTCACACAGAGTACACGTCCACCCGCCGTCACAATCTCACCATTTTCATTGGCTTTGGTTCCTGCATGGAATACTTTAGCATCCGTCATTTCAGTGTTTAGACCAGAAATCACATCACCACTGCTTGAGGTTTCTGGGTAGCCTTTAGACGCTAAAACGATACCAACCGTTTTACGCTCATCCCATTCAGCTTCTGAAGGCAAATTACCTTCAATACCTGCTTGAACTAAATCCACCAAAGATGATTTTAAACGCATCATAATTGGTTGCGTTTCAGGGTCACCAAAACGACAGTTAAACTCGATTACTTTCGGTTGACCTTGTTCATCAATCATTAAGCCTGCATATAAGAAACCTGTATAAACATGACCGTCTTTTTTCATACCTTCAACGGTAGGACGCATCACTTCATTTATAGTTTTTTCAAATACGTCAGCAGTCACCACAGGCGCAGGAGAGTAAGCACCCATACCCCCAGTGTTAGGACCTTGGTCCCCTTCAAAAATACGCTTATGGTCTTGAGATGTTGCCATTGGCAAGATGTTGTCACCATCGATCATACAAATGAAAGATGCTTCTTCACCTGCAAGGAATTCTTCGATCACAACACGAGAACCCGCATCACCAAATTTGTTACCAGCAAGCATGTCGTCAATCGCAGCAAATGCTTCTTCCTTAGTCATCGCAACGATTACGCCTTTACCTGCAGCAAGACCGTCAGCCTTGATCACAATTGGCGCGCCATTTTTCTCAACAAATGCTTTGGCAGCATCTACTTCAGTGAACACGTCATAGAAAGCAGTAGGGATGTTGTGGCGTTTAAGGAAGTGTTTTGCGAATGCTTTAGAGCCTTCTAGTTGCGCTGCAAATTTCGTTGGACCCCAAATTTTGATACCCGCTTCGCGGCAAGCATCCACAACACCATTCACAAGCGGTGCTTCAGGACCGACAATAATCAGGTCAATTGCATTATTTTTTGCAAAATCAATAATGGCGGGGTTATCGAGAATGTCTAAAGCGACATTTTCACATTTATTTTCAGTTGCGGTGCCTGCATTGCCCGGTGCAACAAATACCTTTGCTACTTGATCGTCTTGTGCGATTTTCCATGCAAGCGCATGTTCACGGCCGCCACTACCTAAAACTAAAATGTTCATCTTTAGAAAATTCCCTCGAAAATGAAATTCCACAAACCCAATGAGGTTCAAAATTGTTTAATATCTTATAGCAAGATATTAAATAATCTACTGATGTAGCAAACCCTCCTTGTAAAAAGGAGGGCCTGGAATTTATACTTAAAAATTAGTGGCGGAAATGACGCATGCCAGTAAAGACCATGGCAATTCCATGTTCATCCGCAGCAGCAATCGTTTCTTCATCACGCATTGAACCACCTGGCTGAATAATGCATTTGATACCTGCTTTAGCCGCATTGTCGATACCATCGCGGAACGGGAAAAATGCATCAGATGCCATGACTGCACCTTCAACTACAAGTCCTGCATGTTCCGCTTTGATTGCAGCAATACGTGCAGAGTTGACACGGCTCATTTGACCTGCGCCCACACCAATCGTTTGGCGGTTCTTAGCATACACAATCGCGTTAGATTTCACGTATTTCGCCACTTTCCAGGCAAAAATCAAATCATCGATTTCCTGTTCAGTTGGTGCACGTTTCGTCACAACTTTAAGATCATCTTTAGTGATCATGCCCAAGTCTTGATCTTGAACCAGCAAACCGCCATTTACACGTTTATAGTCAAGCTGTGGAGCACGTTCATCAATCGCAGGAAGCTCGCCACAAACCAGTACACGTACATTTTTCTTCGCACCAGTGACTTCAAGCACGCCTTCAGCAATACTTGGTGCAATGATCACTTCAACGAATTGACGGTCAACAATCGCCTGTGCAGTTTCGACGTCTAATTGACGGTTGAATGCAATGATGCCACCGAATGCAGACTCCGTGTCAGTTGCATAAGCAAGATCATATGCTGCTTTAATACCGTCTAGAGACACTGCAACGCCACATGGATTCGCGTGTTTTACAATCACGCAAGCAGGTTTGGCAAATGATTTCACACATTCAAGGGCTGCATCAGTATCAGCAATATTATTATAAGATAATTCTTTACCTTGTAATTGTTTTGCAGTGGCAACAGAGGCTTCGGTTGCTGCTGGATCTACATAGAATGCAGCAGATTGATGCGGGTTTTCACCGTAACGTAAATCTTGAGATTTATTTAACTGAGTATTGAACGTACGTGGGAATTTATCTGCTTGGCCTTCTTCTTTACCGACACGAGCGCCTAAGTAAGATGCAATCATCCCATCATATTGCGCAGTATGTTCAAATGCTTTCACTGCCAGGTCAAAACGGGTTGCATAAGATAAAGCACCCTCAGCTTTAAGCTCAGCAATCACAGTTGCATAATCAGAAGCATTTACCACAATACCTACAAAGGCATGATTTTTTGCCGCAGCACGAACCATTGTAGGGCCACCGATGTCGATGTTCTCAATTGCATCTGCCAGTGAACAGTCAGGTTTTGCAACAGTAGCAGCAAATGGGTATAGGTTAACAACGACCAGATCAATCGGAGCAATATTGTGTTCTTGCATAACAGCTTCGTCTAGACCACGACGTGCAAGAATACCCCCATGAATTTTTGGATGCAGGGTTTTAACACGGCCATCCATCATTTCTGGAAAACCGGTATGCTCTGATACTTCAACCACAGCAATATTATTGTCTTTAAGTAGTTTGTAAGTACCACCAGTTGAAAGGATCTCCACTCCTAATGCAACAAGGTTTTGAGCAAAATCTACGATGCCCGTCTTATCAGAAACAGAGATTAAAGCGCGTTTAATAGTCATGATTTTTAAGTCTACAGATTAAAACAAATAGGCATAAAAAATGCCCACGAAGCGTGAGCATTTTATCATTTATTCACTCATCAAACCGTGAGCTTTCAACTTTTTACGTAAAGTACCACGGTTTAGTCCAAGAATCTCGGCGGCCCGTGTCTGGTTACCGCGAGTATATTCTAGAACTACAGATAAAAGAGGTTTCTCCATTTCTGCCAGCACCATGTCATATACCTGAGATGGTTGCTCACCTTGCAAAGACGCAAAGTAATGGCGAACCGCGCGATCTACATGGATGCGAAGTGCAACATCAGATTGTGCAGTAAAAATAGGAGATTTGCTATTCATGCGAGTTAATCCGAAAATCAAATATCACTTGGGTAAAGCGATAAATATGGTCTAGAAAAATGAAGCTCCGTCTTAGATCCTAAAAACGGAGCTCTAAAACTGGAAACAACTAGCTTGCCACAACTTCTCAAAATTGAGCAAAAAATAAGCGTAACAATAGTTGAAGTTTTGTTACAGTTACTTTTCAAAACAAAAAATCGGCTACATGCGCTAAATTTATATAAAGCACATATTGCTTAACTGTATTTGTTGTGAATAAAAGCGAGAAGTATGTAAGGCTAAGCTTTCGTGGCGCGTATGATACCATTGTCTAAGAAAAAGTGAGCAAATTAACTGCAATTTTTTTTTAATTTTTTTACAATTATGGACGGATTATTTCTAAATGGTAGTCATCAAAGTCTTTGCGGTCCACTGGAACTGTAAATTTGAACTTAAATGGACTATGCGTTGGTATACGGCGAATTTTATATAAATCATTCGTGAGATACTGTTCAGGGAGTATTACTGTATTAAAAATCTCTGCATTATGCTTATTAAGGCTAAGCTTGATACTTGGTATTTGAAGACTATTTTCATATTCATTCATTATTACACCAGAAAAAACTGTTTGTCCTTTACCGGCACGATTAACTTTAACTTTATCAATTTTAACCTGAGAGTAATAATCTTCCAGTTTTTCACAAGTCAGTAAGGTACACACCTGTTTAAATAACAGGTTAAAGAAGGGACTATCATTGATTATTTTAGGGTTAAACCAGAGTACCTGTAATATAAGCACCATAGCCAACAATACATTGATACTGCCCCAGAGCAGATAATAAAATCTTGTACTTCTAGGGTGGGGAGCTTCTTTAAGTGCATTGCCCCCTGAAAGATGCAGGGCTGGAAGTGATAACGTGCTTTCATTATGAAAATAATTCAGATTGTTCAGATAAGTCAGTAGGTCAATATTTGAGTTCTCAATTTTGCGTTCAAAAATATCAAGAATATTGGCACTGGGCTCTGAACCAATTTTTTTACGTTCTCCAATATGGTTAGGTAAATTACTTTTCTTTATTGCATAGCCCCGGGTTTCAGAGGAAACAGCAGGCTGAACCAGATGAGTTAGCGCATTAAAATTGATAGAACATTTAGGACAACAGACCATACCCTGAGCAATTGTAAGCTGGGTTAATGTTACCTTATAGATAGTAGTACATTTGGGGCAGCGGGTCTGTTTGTCACTCATCATTAAGTGCTCTCTATTATTAGTACTGGTGACGTTTTCCTGAAATACGGCACCAGTTTTCTTCACGTTTCTCTACGTCCAGAATATCGAAGTATTCTGAATAAACGCCAGATACATCATTTACCTGTTCTTCAATCACGCCTGCCAGTGCAAACTCACCTTCGGACTTGATCAATGTTGAGAACTCAGAAGCTAATGCCATAAGAGGGCCAGCAAGAATGTTTGCAACGAGTACATCGGCTTGCTGACCTTTAAAAACAGTATTAAATTCCTCGGGTAATCCCACATATAATCGTTCTAGTACGCCATTTAGCTCGGCATTCTGCTGGGTAGCCAGTACAGCTTGTGGATCAATATCAGTAGCGTAAACCTGTTTCGCCCCTAACAGTAAGGCAGCGACACCTAAAATTCCGGAGCCACAGCCATAGTCGATCACAACTTTATCTTTAAGATCTGTCTTGCCGAGCCATTGCAGACACAAGAAAGTACTTGCATGATTTCCTGTGCCAAAAGCCAAACCCGGATCAAGCTTAATATTGACTGCACCGGCTTCTGGCGGCTCTAACCATTCAGGCACGATCCAGAATTTTTCACCAATCTGAATGGGCTCATAATAATCCATCCATGAGCGTTCCCAGACTTGGTCTTCAAGCTCTTCACTACGAATAGGTGCTTCAGGTAACTGGCCATGAATAAAGGCCTCAAGCTTTTCTGTATCAATCGGATCATTTTCATCATCCTGATAGATACCTGTGACAATAACTTTATTCCATAGCGGGGTTTCGCCTGGAAGCGGCTCAAGCAGGTCCTGGTTTTCTGCATCATCTAAGGTCACGCTGACTGCCCCTAATGACATCAGCAATGTTTCAGTCAAATCAACCTGGTCCTGATTAACAGTAATATGAATTTGTAACCACTTCACAAGAAATAACCCAATCTATGTTTATTAAAAGACTATTGTAGCCGATTCATGACTAAAGCCTAGTTAAACTCTGGTAAAAGTTAAAAAAGCTGAGCTGCGTCTGGGATGTATAGTAACCTGATCAGGCTAACTCCTCTTGTAATTGAGGTTGAGGTGAATAACGATTAAGTAAGGTGCCAAAGATTGCAGCGAAAATATACATAATCAGTGAATAAACCACTGCTGGCATGGCAATGGTTGTACTTGACATAATCGTTAAGGCAATGGTCATGGCAAGCGTGCTGTTATGAATGCCAATTTCAAAAGCACAGGCTCGAGCTTGCGCACTGTTAATCCCAAAGAGGCGCGGTATAAAATAACCAATTAACAGACTTGCAAAACAGAACAGGGCAGTTGCTGCACCAATTTGCATGAGATAGTCAAGAATGTTGTTTCGCTCTTTAAACACGGCCACAATAATAATCAGAACAAGAAATATAACTGCAAATATGCGTACCGGACGATTAAGTTTCTCGGCAATGCGAGGAGAAAAATGTCTCAATAACATGCCTAAACAGACCGGAACAATAATAATTAAAAAAACTTGGGCCACTTTGGAAAACTGTAAACCCACCTGTTGGCCATCAGTCATAAAATGCTGAATAGCCAGATTTACAATAAAGGGTAAGCTAAACGCTGCAACGACTGAGTTAATCGCAGTCAAGGTAATATTTAGGGCAATATCTCCCTTATAAAGGTAGCTGAACAAGTTTGCTGTTGGCCCGCCAGGGGAAGCCGCAAGTAACATCAAGCCTACCGCTAATGCAGGCGATAATGCCAATATTTTGCAAATAAAAAATGCAATACCTACTAGAATAAAAAGTTGACAGAATAATGCTAAAACTACAGCTTTCGGGTGTTTTTTAATATGGGCAAAATCTTTAGGGGTGAGTTCGAGACCAAGCCCGGCCATGATAATTGCCAGAGCAATAGGCAAAAATATGGTAATCAATCCTGAATCCATTGTTATTCCTTTTTTATTGTTAATGTTATAAATCTAATTTTTATTCAGTTTAGCGAAGTTTAAGAGAAATACAAATGAAAAACGGTCAATGAGCAAAAGCTTTTGACCGTTTAACTAAAAACAGCCTTTACATTTAATATGCTAGAGGCTGAATTTATAGACTAAATTAACGTGGATGTGGCGGAGTAAAGCCTAAAGCACATTTACCACTCATTTGTTTACCATTAATAGTTGCTGTAGCTGTACCACTTGCAGTTGTACAAGCGTTATAAAGTTCTGGTTCGTCACCTATGAGGGAACTAGGATTGCCTGTAGGGAAGAACCGTGGTTCACAGGTACCATTCCAGATAATGCCACGATAAGCAAAACTTACCCAAGTGCCTTGGCTTTTGCCCTTACAGACTTGCTGATATTTTTGAGGATTATAGACTCGGTCAACTTTATCATTTGCATTTGCAAAAGAGCTGACACATAAACCGCACAGGATACTAGATAACAATATTTTGGTTTTCATGGCACGTTTCCTTCTTAGTATAATCAACTTAAGGATAAAAAATAATCAGAATAAAACAATTTTGATCTGGTAAGTTTTCATAAATTCTTGTGTACTTTTGAGGTAAATATGCAAATCTTAATTACATTTTTTAAAAATAAGCGAGGTAGAATGAAAATAGAGGAACTAAGGAAAAATCTTCTACTCACTACGTCAAAATAAAATTTCTGCTATAATATTCTGTCCCCTTTTTTAGACTTATATTTACCACTATGCATTATCCTAAAGTATACGATGTCATTGTTATCGGTGGCGGTCACGCGGGTACGGAAGCGGCGCTCGCTGCTGCACGTATGGGTCGACAGACCTTGCTCTTGACTCATAACATTGAGACTTTGGGGCAAATGAGCTGTAATCCGGCCATTGGTGGTATTGGTAAGTCACATCTAGTGCGTGAAATTGATGCCTTGGGCGGTGCAATGGCACTGGCAGCGGATAAAGGTGGTATACAGTTCCGTATTCTGAATTCGCGTAAAGGTGCTGCAGTACGAGCAACCCGTGCACAGGCAGACCGGATTCTTTATAAAGCAGCTATCCGTAATGTTCTGGAGAATCAGGCAAATCTGGATATCTTCCAACAGGCTGCTGATGACCTGATTGTAGAAGGCGATACTGTCAAAGGTGTCGTAACGCAAATGGGTATCCGCTTTGATACCAAGACAGTCGTGTTAACAACAGGTACTTTTTTGGGTGGCGTCATTCATGTTGGTCTGGAAAAATCAAGTGGTGGTCGGGCAGGTGATCCACCGTCAATTTCTCTAGCACATCGTTTACGTGAATTGAAATTGCCAGTAGGTCGTCTGAAAACAGGTACACCGCCACGTATTGATGCACGTTCGGTTGATTTTTCTGTCATGACACCACAGCCGGGTGATTTTCCTTCTCCAACCATGTCTTTCATGGGTGATGCATCCATGCATCCTGAACAGGTAAACTGTTATATTACCCATACTAACGAGAAGACTCATGAGATCATTCGTGGCGGACTTGACCGTTCACCAATGTATACTGGTGTGATTGAAGGGGTAGGACCGCGTTATTGTCCGTCTATTGAAGACAAAATACACCGTTTTGCCGATAAAGATTCGCATCAGGTGTTTCTGGAGCCAGAGGGCTTGGATACTCATGAGCTGTATCCTAATGGAATTTCAACCTCTTTACCATTTGATGTGCAATTTGAGCTGGTTCGTTCAATTCGCGGTATGGAAAATGCCCACATTCTGCGTCCGGGCTACGCCATTGAATATGATTATTTTAATCCGCAAGCCTTAAAATTTACTTTAGAAACCAAAGCTATTAATAACCTGTATTTTGCCGGACAGATTAATGGTACGACTGGCTATGAAGAAGCAGGTGCACAAGGTTTGCTTGCCGGTCTGAATGCTGCACGTCGTGCCTGGGAGCAGGAAGAGTGGACACCTAAACGTGATCAGGCGTATATGGGAGTCTTGGTGGATGATCTCATTACTTTAGGAACTAAAGAGCCATACCGTATGTTTACCTCACGGGCGGAATATCGTCTGATGTTGCGTGAAGATAATGCTGACCAGCGTCTGACCCCAGTAGGTCGTGAAATGGGTCTCGTCGATGACGTGCGTTGGGCGGCATACTGTGAAAAAATGGAAGCTGTTGAGCGTGAAACGTCTCGTTTACAGCATCTGTGGGCCGCGCCTAATAATCCGATGGGTAAAAAATTCGTTGAGATGACAGGGCAGGATTTAAGTAAGGAATCTAGTGCAATTGACCTGTTAAAACGTCCGAATGTAACTTTTGAGCAAATTGCTGAACTTACAGACTCTGAGGTCACTCAGCAGGTGGGTGACCAGATTGAGATTGCTGTAAAATACGCGGGCTATATCAATCGCCAGCATGAAGATGTTGCACAGATGAAACGTCTGGAAGAAACTCGGATTCCGGCTGATTTTAATTATGATGTAGTGTCTGGTCTTTCCCGTGAAATTACCCAGAAACTAAAAACTGTACTGCCTGAAACCTTGGCACAAGCCAGCCGTATTCCGGGTGTAACACCGGCAGCAGTACAACTGATCATGATTACAATCCGTAAAAATGCCCAGATAAAAAAGACAGCTTAACTGAAAAAAAGCCTGCTTAAGCAGGCTTTTTTATATATGTATTTCCGTAAATATTTCCAAAATAAATATTAAGATAAAAATTTAGAAAACTTAGCTGATCTATTTATTTCACAGTTCCTATATTGAATTGTTAAAGTACTCTTACACCCAAATAGAGGAGAGTTATTTTATGAAAATACGCCGTATACGCTTTAATACTGACATGCTGGCTTGCCGATGTTAATAGCTGATTTAGATAGTATAAAAAACGGGTTTTCAGGTTTATATGGTTATAGCATATGTAAAACTGGCCTTAATCTGGTTTAAAAGAATAATATTTTTTCTGTTATTTAAAATGACAATAAAAAGTCTCAGAGAGCTACAAACAGCTCTCTTTTTTATTCTTCGGTTTCATACACCGCAGCAGCGACCTGTACAGGTTCTATACGTAATAGCTTTTTACCAAAACTTCTTAACCACCAAACCAATTGTGATGTAAAGGGCACATGAGCACTAATTTCAACCACATGCTCCTCAAGTATACTAATGGTCTGATCTTTACTGAGCTGACTTTCGTAAAAACTTTGAGCGGTACTTTCTGACATTACCAGTTTCAGCTCAACTGTTTCAGTGGGCTTGTTATAATCTACACGGAAGCCTAAAGCGCCTGACTCGATATAGACATCAATATCAAAATCTACGGGATGTAATGATCTTGAGTTGAGTACTATGGCAGATTTAAAACGATGAAGGGCAAAGGTCTGTACTTCATTTTTATCATGACGGGTACAGATCAGATAAATGATGGCGCCTTTTTGTACCAGTCCTAATGGATTTAAAATATAGGTTTTTTCTTCCGAATGATGCCCACGTGCTCGATAAACACATTCTATCTGTTTATCTTGCAATAACCCTTCATAAATAGCCTGTTGTGCCTGCCGGTCTACTACAGGTGGAATAAGCGGCTGGGTTGCAGGAACAATTCGGACCCGGTTAATCCATTGCCGGACATTGTTTTGGGTAGAAAGGCTGCGCCGGGCCAGATCAAACCATGGGTTCATTTCTTCAATTAAACTTGGCGGCAACAGGTGTTTAAGATGTTCTTCTACCATCATAAAAGTTACAGCCTGAGAGCTGGTCATATGCGGTAAGCTCTGAATAGGCGCATCTGAGCGCCAACGCCAGCCCTGAGGCACGGTTTTATTACTTTCAATCGGGAAGCGTTGCGAAATCTGGTTCAAGTCCCGCTGGATCGTTCTCAAGCTGATATCAATACCTTCACGCTCAAGAATCTCTTGAAGTTCTCGCGTGCCCATCCATTTGCCCGTAGACAGGCGGGAAAGGATTTGCCACTGACGATACAGACTATTAGAGGTTTCTTTTTCTTGTGAGGTCATAATCACTATAAAGCTGGAAAAGTTGAATGAGTTAAAAGAATTAAAGAATACTTGGCAATATCACAATAAAAAAAGTTGCAAGTATTAGCAATAGCTTAACAGAAAAAATACGTACACATATCTCGAAACAAGTTGCTGCATTAATACCATTGAGAAATAACAAGGTTTCAGCAATAAATAAGCTCCAAGATGACAAAAACTGGCATCCAATTTGCTAAAAGTAAAAGATATAACTTAAAGGGATCATCCAATGTTAAAAGATGAATGTGAAACGAGTTTAATGATCGAAAGTTATAACGACACATGTATCGAACATTTTAATAAAAATAAAAAGATTGTAGTAGCTAATAGCGAAGACAAATTCAAACAACAATGTAGTCATAACATGCCTCCAACAGCTTATTTATTTGACCAGCTCAAATCAAAATTTTTTAATGAAATGCTGGATGACCAAAATATTAGCGGTGAAGCATCTAAAAAAATTGAAGAATGGTTATGCATGCGCAGTCTGCCTGAACTTCTAAGTCTACAACAACAGGCAAAAGAATATTTTTTCTACGAGGGAATTACCTTTACCGTTTATGGAGATGCAGAAGGGACAGAACGGACAATTCCTTTTGATTTGATTCCTCGGGTTATTGCCAGACAGCAATGGGATAAAATTGCTCAAGGCTGTGTACAGCGTGCAAAGGCTCTTAATTTATTTTTAGATGATATTTACCATCATCAGCATATTTTAAAAGAGGGTTTGATTCCTGCAGAGCAGATCTTGCAGCATGAAGCTTTCTTACCACAGATGATGAACTGCTCCTTAAAAGGCCAAGTCTATTCTCAGGTCAGCGGTATTGATATCGTACGTGACAGCAGTGGAAGCTTTTTTGTGCTTGAAGATAATCTGCGTACACCTTCGGGCGTATCCTATATGCTGGAAAGCCGAAAAATCAGCAAAAAACTGATGCCTGATCTATGTCGCAGTAAACAGCTTTATGAGATCAGTCACTATCCACTTTTACTTAAAAGCATTTTAGAAGAAAGCGCTGATGTAGATAACCCGCAAATTGTGATTATGACACCTGGCCGTTTCAATAGCGCCTACTATGAACATGCGTTTCTGGCGCGAGAGATGGGTGTACCGCTGGTTACAAACAGGGATCTATATGTTGAAAATAATAAAGTCTATATGAAAACTATTCGGGGCCGTAAGAGAATTGATGTGATCTACCGGCGGATTGATGATGCCTTTCTGGATCCGACGACGTTCCGTTCTGACAGCGCTTTGGGGGTGCCGGGCCTGATGTCTGCATATTTAAGCCAAAACGTTGTACTGGCTAATGCTCCAGGTACAGGAGTAGCAGATGATAAATCTGTCTACCCATACGTTACTCAAATGATTGAATACTATTTGGGTGAAAAAGCTATATTAAATAATGTGCCTACCTATCAGTGCCGTTATTTGCAGGATTTTGAATATGTCATGGATAACATGTCAAAACTGGTTATTAAGGAAGCTCAAGGTTCAGGCGGGTATGGAATGCTGATAGGTCCCCAAGCTTCAGCCAAGGAACTCAGGGAGTTTCGAGAAAAAGTCCGTATACAGCCTCATTTATATATTGCCCAGCCTACTTTAGATCTTTCTGTTTCACCAACCTTAGTGGAAGAAGGGCTTGCGGAACGTCATATTGATCTTCGGCCATTTATTCTTAGTTCACCACAACGTACTGAAATTGTACCGGGTGGGCTAACTCGAGTAGCAATGCAAAAAGGGTCTTTAGTAGTAAATTCCTCACAGGGTGGAGGTATTAAAGACACTTGGGTGGTAGATACATTGCACTCCTGAACAATCGAATCGATAGAGGAAAAGTTAAATGATACTGTTAAGTTCGAATGCTTATAATATTTACTGGTTAGGTCGCTATCTGGCACGAACTCAATACCTATGTGGTCGTGTACCATTTAAAAATGATCAAGAAGCCGTTGAGTTTGCTCATGCTTTTTGTTTACCTGCCTATGATGCCTGTTCACTTAATGAATTGGTTTTTGACCCTGAACAACCCTATTCATTTAGCCAGCAATTTAAAACTGCTAAAGATAATATTCAGGAATTAAGAGGCTTGTTGAGTGCCAAGGCATATGCTGAATTAAATCAGCTGATTCGTCAGGCAAGTTCAAATGCCAGTTATTTATGTGATGTTGTAACAGACTGTACCGAAATTTTTGAATCTGAAGAACAGGATGTATTCCTGTTCTTTATGTTAGGACAAAAAATTGAAATCCTTGATACACAACTGCGTTTCAAGCAGAGTATTCAAGGTACTCTTAATGATCTTGATACTATCGTAATGATGCTACATAGTTTGGGCTGGAAAGCGGTAGAGCTGGCTTGGCAAGAATTAAAAGAACATCCGACACTGATTGCTTTTTATGCATTCAATGACCAATTGCAATATATGTTTGAATTGAGTTAATAAATTAAAGAGGTCAATTAATTAGTCTGAGAAAATCTATCTGAAAAAAATAAGAATGTCCGATTTGGTTACTTTATTTAATGTATTGAATGTTTCACTATACAATTCAAATAGAGAGCTATACATGACAATAGGTTTTTTTAATCAATAAATGCTATCGTTTTGGAAGAAGCTTTTATACAGTAAAGGTGTCGTGTATTAAATGATACAGGCAAAAATATATCAGCTTAACTGTAATGGATAACGATCAAATCATTGTTTTCATAATCAGCTATTTCATGTTGAAAGCAGAAAGGATTTTTTGAAATGACCTATTGTTGTGGACTTCGATTAAAAGATGGGCTGGTGTTTATAAGTGACACGCGAACCAATGCAGGAGTAGATCATATTTCTGTATTCAAAAAATTATTCAGCTTCGGTGTAGAAGGTGAACGTTTCATTGTGATACAGACTTCTGGAAATCTAGCTACTACTCAAGCAGTGATTGGTCACTTAAAAAATCATTTGGCTCTGGACCAGAAACCCCATCTTTATAGTGTCAATACTATGTTCGAAGTGGCAGAGCTAATAGGACACACCTTAAAACGGGTAATTGCAGATGTGACTACTGACCCTGATGAAGAGAGCAACTACTATTGTAATCTACTGGTCGGTGGACAGATTAAAGGTTCGGCAATGCAGCTTTACCATATTTATCCTCAAGGAAACTTCATTTGCGCTACAAGCGATACCCCTTACTTTCAGATAGGGGAAAGTAAATATGGTAAGCCAATTCTGGACCGAGCATTATCTTATGATATGCCACTGGATGAAGCATTTCGTTGCAGTCTGATTTCTTTTGATTCTACCTTACGTTCAAATGTCTCTGTGGGAATGCCACTAGACTCACTCGTTTACCGTAAAGACAGTTTACATATACCATTAGGTAAACGTATTTATAGTGAAGATCCGTATTTCGAACACATCAGCAAGCAATGGTCAGATGCTTTACGCCGAGGTTTACAAAACTTACCTAAACCGACAGATGACTACTGGTTATAAAATTTAAAAATAGTGGCATAATATATTTCAATTCATAAATATAAAGACTACAAAGTGATACAGTTATGTTATGCCAGCAAGACCACTTCACCTTCTGATTATTTACTTATGGATTTAAGAGAAATTCTTTCAGAAGCCCAATCATTTAATGCTCTTAATAGTATTAACGGTGTGCTTTTCTATGCAGATCAGTATTTTTTCCAGTGCTTGGAAGGCGAGCGTGAGCAGGTGCTTGATCTGTTTGAAAGAATTAAAGAAGATCAGCGCCATCAAGAAATTATAGAGTTTGGTGTACATCCAATCAGCGAGCAGAATTTTGATGGATGGGCAATGAAATTTGTACGTCGTAATAGTGAAGTAAGCGAGTTTTTTCAAAAACTTGGTCATTTACATTTTAGTCCGACTAAACTTAACCAGCAGAATCTAAATGATTTTCTGCATATATTGACTAAAGCAAGACAAGAAACCCAAGCCTGAGCTTGGGTTTTTAGTTTATTTAAGTATGCGCTTTGGTCTGTTACTTAGCCGGCAAAGCAGTTCATAGCCAATAGTCCCATTAGCTTCGGCTACTTCATCGACCAGACGCTGTTTGCCCCAGAGCTCTACCTGTGTGCCTAAATTGACAGTCAAACCGCTTACATCCACTGCAATCATGTCCATAGAAACTCTTCCGATGACTGGCGCTGGCTTATTGTTAATTATGACATAATTTGGTTTTATAAAAGCACGTGGATAACCGTCACCATAACCAATAGATACGATAGCAATTTGCATATCTTGAGAGGCCACAAAAGTAGAGCCATAACCTACCGCTTCACCTGGCTGGATCTGATTTAATGCAATGATTGCTGCATCAAATGTCATCACCGGCTTCAAGTCAAGCTCATAAGCAGACTTATCAGCAAAAGGTGAAGCCCCATAAAGCATAATACCGGGACGCACATAATCAAAATTTAGCTCTGGCCATTTGAAAATCGCAGCAGAATTACAACAGGAGGCAAGTACAGGATCACAAGCCTCTTTAACCTGCAAAAATTGAGTTTTTTGTTGTTCATTCAGGGGATGATCAGCATCAGCATTTGCAAAATGCATGGCTAGCACACAGCTAAAGCCTTCAGCCTTTAAGGAGTTAATAATCTCGATAATCTCAGGAACTTTAAAACCTAAGCGGTTCATACCACTATTCAGTTTTACCCAGACTTTCAGATTTTTTGTAATATACTCTTCTTTACGGGCTTTTAACCAATCTAGTTGTGCTGATTGATGTATAACGCATTCAAGACCGTACTGAATAACGCTATCCATTTCCTCTTCAGAAAATATCCCTTCAATTAAGGTAATCGGTTGCTGATAACCTAATTTACGTATTTCCAGCGCCTCTTCTAGACAGGCAACACCAAAGTTATCCGTTGAACTTAAGGCTGCAAGACAGTCTTTGATTCCATGTCCGTAAGCATTGGCTTTAACCATACTAACGATTTTAGCAGTTGGGGCAAGTTGTTTAACACGGTTTAAATTATATTGCAGAGCCTGACTGTCAATATAAACTGTTGCTTGACGCACCCTGGTTACTCCTTGAGGGATTACAAATGCTGAGCTAATACAGTGAGTGCTGTATTAGTGAGTTGAATAGATATATTTAAAGACATCTGTTTAAAGATAATCAATAGCTGATCATATTGGTTATTATTGTATTCCTATCATTTAAAAATAGACATAAATACTAATTAATTTATTAAAGACTAATCACAAGAGTGTTACTTATTTAGTGCTAATTTACATAATATTGAGAGATTACTTGGGTAACAGTCTACTCACATCAGTTTATAGCCATAATATAGCGTGTAATAAAGATATTAGTTTATAGTGAGTATGGATTTATTTTATAAAATAACAGGTTAATCTATTATGTGCACAGTAGGGGAATGATTAAATGCTGATTTAAAGTACAAGCTGATTGTGGTAAGCCTGATAAAGATTTTAAGTCAGAAAAGGTGAGTATAAGTAAATAGTAGCCCATAGAGCAGCGTCTAAAAAATTTTGCAGTTAATTATAATAAGCTCAGCAAATATTTGAGTAGGTTGTGAATTTATAAGAAGAATTAAATAGGTTTATCAAACAGAAAATGCCTAAACTCATTAAAATTGCACAAAAATTGAAAGCTGCACTAGGGCTAGGGTTTAGCATAATAAGTGAAGCTGAATCCTTAACTTATACAGAAATTAAGGATTTTTAAGTATCTATTCCTCATCATCAAACTGATTATAATATTCAGGAGAAAGATTACTAAAACGGGTATATTGGCCTTCAAAAGCTAGACGTACACTGCCAATTGGACCGTTACGTTGCTTTCCAATAATAATTTCAGCCGTGCCCGCTTCTTTAGATTCTTTGTTATATACTTCATCGCGATAAATAAACATAATCAAATCGGCATCTTGTTCAATTGCACCGGATTCGCGTAAGTCTGACATTACCGGACGTTTATTAGGTCTGTTTTCCAAAGAACGGTTAAGCTGTGACAGGGCAATAACCGGGCACTGCATCTCTTTAGCTAAAGCTTTTAAGCTTCGCGAAATTTCGGAAATCTCGCCGACACGGTTATCTCCCATGCCTGGAACTTTCATCAGTTGTAAATAATCGACCATGATACAGCCAAGTTTACCACCATGCTGTTTAGCTATTCGGCGTGCTCGTGCCCGTAATTCCGTTGGAGGCAGGGCAGAGGAGTCATCTATATACAAATGCTTTTCTTGTAACTGTAAAATAGTACCGGTGACTTTAGACCATTCATCCCCATCGAGCTTACCCGAACGTAAATGACCCTGATGCACCTTGCCGTATGATGAAATCAGACGCATAGCAATTGAGTCTGCGGGCATTTCCATAGAAAAAACCAGTGCAGGCAAATTACAGTTAAATAGGACACTTTCGACCAGATTCATGGCAAAAGTAGTTTTACCCATTGAAGGACGAGCTGCAACAATAATCAGATCACCAGACTGCATGCCGTAAGTCTTATTATCAAGCTCAATGAACCCGGTAGATAAACCTGTCAGGCTTCCTTCAAGTTTAGAAAGCTCATCAAGCTTGGTAATTACTTCAGCCGTAACCGTACTAATCGACTTGGGTCCAGAGTCTTTTTTATTGTTATTATGCTGCTCGGCAATAGAAAATATATTGGTTTCTGCTAGATCCAGAATCTCACTGACACTGCGACCTTTAGTGTCATAGGCATTTTGCAGAATTTCAGTGCTGATTTTAATCATGTTGCGTAGAGTCGCAAATTCTTTGATTTTAGTAGCGTAAGTTTCTAGGTTATAAAAACTAGATGGCGAATCTGCCATTAATTGCATTAAATACTCTTCACCGCCTACAGCATCAATCAGATTTTGTTTTAGCAGCCAGTCATTGACCAGTACTGCATCATAAGGCGAATTTTCCTGAGCAAGCTTTTCAATAGCCCTAAAAATATATTTATGGCGAGTAGCATAAAAATCATTTTCTTTTAAAACATCACTAACCTGTTCAAAAGATTCAGCAACAGTCATCAGCGCCGCAAGTACAGCCTGTTCAATCGCTAAATTATGCGGAGGCGTACGAAATTCTTTAAGCTGAGCTGTTTCAGTGGCTTTATTTTCCAGTAGTGTGGGATTAAGGATGGCCTTGGCACTTGCCTGTGACATATAAAGTCCTGATTTTTATAAAACAAAAAATGAAGAGATGACTTTCAATTCAGGTTACTTATCTTAATGCAAAACAGCAGAAAAAAACGCTCGAATCGAAAATTCAATTAAAAAAATAAAACTGTAGAATCAATAAAAAATTTAAGAATAAAAAAAGCATGCCAAAGCATGCTCTTTTTACTGCAGAGAATTACTCGGATACGATAGTAACCAGAACTTCAGCAGTTACGTCATGGTGCAACTGAATAGCGATGTTGAATTCACCAGTGTTGCGAAGTGCGCCGTTTGGAAGGCGAACTTCAGCACGGTCAACTTCAAGACCAGCATTAGTCAGTGCATCAGCGATATCACGAGTACCAATAGAACCGAACAGTTTACCTTCATCACCAGCTTTCGCAGTAATTACAATATTAACTTCATTCAGTTGGTCAGCGCGTGCTTGAGCAGCAGCTAAAATATCAGCTTCTTGTTTCTCAAGTTCAGCACGACGAGCTTCAAAAGCAGAAGTGTTAGCTTCAGTTGCAGCAACAGCTTTACCCTGAGGGATAAGGAAGTTACGGCCATAACCTGCTTTTACAGAAACTTTATCGCCTAGCTTACCTAAGTTTTTAATGCGTTGTAATAAGATAACGTCCACAGATCACCTCACTTATGGTTGTCAGTGTAAGGGATCAAAGCCAAATAACGAGCTTGTTTAATAGCAAGCGCTAATTGACGTTGATAACGAGCCTTAGTACCAGTGATACGGCTAGGAACAATCTTGCCGTTTTCAGTGATGTACTGTTTTAAAGTATCGATATCTTTGTAGTCGATGTACGCAACGTTCTCAGCTGTAAAGCGGCAGAACTTGCGACGACGGTAAAAACGTGCCATTGATGTTCTCCTTAAGCTTCAACAGAATCTTGATTGTGTTGTGCTTCTTCACGTTGAGCTTTACGCGCACGTTTTTCTTCAGCACTTTTAGCCAATAAAGACTCTTCAGTGATTGCGTTTTCACGACGGATGATAACATTACGAATAATTGCGTCGTTATAACGGAATAATTCTTCTAATTCATCAAGAGTCGTTTGACCACATTCAACATTCATTAAAATGTAGTGCGCTTTATGAATTTTATTAATCGGGTAAGCCAGTTGGCGGCGGCCCCAATCTTCTAAACGGTGAATTTGACCATCAGCTTCTTTGATGTGAGTCAGGTAACGTTCTACCATACCCACAACTTGATCGCTTTGGTCTGGGTGTACCAGAAGTACGATTTCGTAGTGACGCATTGTCAGCTCCTTACGGTTTAAACAGCCCCTGAAATATGGTATCAGAAGCAAGGAGTCTCGATTTCTAGTCGAGCCGCATAAATTGCGAAGCGGCAATTATAGGGAAAAACCAAACCAAAGACAAATGCTTTTCAAGAATAGCGCCAGAAAGTGGAAAACCAAGTACATATCATCTACGAGAGTGGCTTACAGACAACCACTCTGTATTGACTAAAAGACAGGGAAATGAGGAGCAGGGGACACTGAAGTAAAACTGAAGCTCAGGCTGACAATCGTAATCAGAGTAACTGAAAATAAGAAGAAACGCTTTGCCCAGAGCTGGTCATTTTCAGCCTTCAGGCCAATCAGACCAATGTAAAACCAGTAAATGCACAGAAGGTTCAAGATAACCAAATACAGCCAGTTGGTATAGCCATAGATGAATAGGGCATTCATGGCAATACTGAATAGGACGATATAAATCAGGGATTCAATCTTGGTGCGTAGAATAGAACGTGCTACAGGTAAAATAGGAATACCTGCATTTTTATAGTCATCAAAACGGTAGATTGCAATTCCCCAGGAATGAGGCATTTGCCAGAATGCATAACCTGCGAAGATGAGTAAGGCGGCCAAGTCAAATTCATTGGTTACTGCTGTATAACCAATCACCGGAGGACTTGCTCCAGAAATACTGCCAATTAGTGTCTGATGAATACTGGTACGTTTGGTCCAGAGACTATAGAAGCCTACATACACCACGAAACCAACCACAGCAAATGCAAAGGCATAAGTGTTCACCCAAAACCATAGTATGCTAAAACCGATTACTCCCAAAACCAGTGCATATAACATGGCAACAGGTACAGAAACAGTTTTTTTTACAAGAGCACGATTTTGAGTGCGTTGCATTTTCTGGTCGATGTCTTGGTCAATGATATTATTGACGACACAACCTGAGGCAACAACAAGCGTTGTACCGATAAGGGTTAAAAAAAGCAAAAGGAAATCTACAGAGCCTTGGGCGGCTAATAAAAAGCCGCCCAAGGTGGTAATGAAATTACCGAAGAGAATTCCTGGTTTGGTCAGGAATAGATACTTTTTCAGCATGACGACCAGTTTAGATCATCATGTTGAAGTGAAGGTAATTCATAATCCATACCGAGCCTACAAGTAAAATTGCAATACATAAGACAGTATAGATAAAAGCAATTACGTTCCAGCGCTGTTCTGAAGAGGCATTCATATGTAAGAAGAATACCAGCTGAACAAGCACCTGTGCAGCAGCAGTAATGGCAATTACAGTAACCAGTAAGCCACGCTCAAATCCACCACTCATCACCATCCCGAATGGGATGATGGTCAGAATTACGGACAGGATAAAGCCGATCGTGTATTGCTTGAAATTACCGTGCGCTGCACCAGCAGAGTTATGATCGTGACTCATTAGAGAACTCCCATTAAGTAAACTACGCTGAATACACAGATCCAAACGATGTCAAGGAAGTGCCAGAACAAGCTTAGGCAAGCCAGACGACGCATATTTGGAAGAGTCAAACCATTTTTCTTGATTTGAATCATCAAAATGATCATCCATACCAGACCTGAAGTTACGTGGATACCGTGCGTACCGACCAGCGTAAAGAACGAGGAAAGGAAAGCACTGGTAGTTGGGCCGTAACCTTCATGAACTAGATGATTGAATTCATATAGTTCCATGCCGATGAACGACGCACCAAAAAGCCATGTAACTGCAAGCCAGGCAATAACCTGACCCACATTTTTCTTGTATGAAGCAAGTACAGCAAAACCAAAGGTTACTGAAGAGATCAGAAGGGCGAAGGTTTCAGTTAAAACAAAACCAAGAGAGTCGCCAAACAGATCTCCTGCACTTGGAGTACCCGGTGGAACATGACTGCTTAATACAGCGAACGCGATGAAGAGTGTACCGAATAAAATCAAGTCACTCATCAAGTAGGTCCAGAAACCAAAGACAGTGATATCAGTATCATCGTGATGATGATGTTCATCATGTCCATGGTTGTCGTGATGAAGTACTTCAGCCATATCCTTAGTCCTTCTTCAAGTGTTTTTCAAGTAAAGCATAACGTTCATCTTCGATACGCTTAACTTCAGCTGCAGGTACATAGTAGTCCACTTTCTTAGTAAATGAACTCACGATGAAGCTAATAATAGCAGCAGCGAAGGTAATGAATACTAACCACCAGATATGCCAGATCAATGCAAAGCCCATAACTGTAATAAACATTGCAATTACAAAGCCGGCAGCACGGTTAGTTGGCATATGGACATCTTCATAACTCGTTGGACGAGCATATGCCACACCATTCTCTTTGTCTGTCCAGAAACGGTCAATACCGTTACCTTCTGGCAGGTGAGCAAAGTTATAAAATGGGGCAGGAGAAGATGTAGACCATTCAAGTGTACGGGCATCCCAAGGGTCGCCAGTCAGGTCCAGATTGTCATTACGCTGTAAGAAACCAACGATAATTTGCATCAGGAAGCAAGCGATACCGATAGCAATCATGACAGCACCGAACATTGCAATAGTTACATACGGATCCCAGTCTGGATTGTCATATGTGTTCAGACGACGAGTCATACCCATGAAACCTAGGATATAAAGTGGCATGAACGCAAAGTAGAAACCAAAGAACCAGAACCAGAATGCAGCTTTACCCCAAGTTTCATTAAGTTTCCAGCCAAACATTTTTGGCCAGTAATAAATGATACCTGCGAACATTGCAAATACAACACCACCAATAATTACGTTATGGAAGTGAGCAATCAGGAACAGGGAGTTGTGAACCAGGAAGTCTGCTGGTGGAACCGCCATCAGTACACCTGTCATACCACCAATACCAAAGGTAACCAGGAAGCCTAGAGTCCATAGCATTGGCGTTGTATAGGTAATGCGGCCCTTGTACATGGTGAACAACCAAGAGAAGATTTTCACACCAGTCGGGATCGCAATAATCATGGTCATGATACCGAAGAACGCGTTAACGTTGGCACCTGCACCCATGGTAAAGAAGTGGTGAACCCATACAACAAAAGACAGTACGGTAATTGCTACAGTTGCATACACCATCGATTTATAGCCGAATAGTGCTTTGCGGCAGAATGTTGCAACAACTTCCGAGTAAATACCAAATGCTGGCAGTACCAAGATGTATACTTCTGGGTGACCCCAAGTCCAAATCAGGTTCACATATAACATTGGGCTACCACCCATGTCATTAGTGAAGAAATGAAAACCGAAATAACGGTCCAGAGAAAGCATTGCGATGGTTGCAGTCAGTACAGGGAAAGCAGCAATAA
This sequence comes from Acinetobacter sp. UBA1297, assembly GCF_002307755.1. Taxonomy (NCBI): domain Bacteria; kingdom Pseudomonadati; phylum Pseudomonadota; class Gammaproteobacteria; order Moraxellales; family Moraxellaceae; genus Acinetobacter; species Acinetobacter sp. UBA1297. The sequence goes on along the minus strand of NZ_DBUF01000006.1, from coordinate 195,502 downwards.
TCAGTACAGAAGTACATAGTGCAGTCCAGGTAAAGATCGGCATATCCATCAGTTTCATGCCAGGTGCACGCATCTTGATAATGGTAACAAAGAAGTTAACACCAGTAAGAAGCGTACCTAGACCAGAAATCTGGAGTGCCCAGATATAGTAATCTACACCTACGCCAGGCGAGTATTCGATACCTGACAGCGGAGGATAAGCCATCCAGCCTGTAGCGGCGAATTCACCAATTGCCAGAGAAGCCATCATCAAGCCAGCTGCGCCCGCGAAGAGCCAGAAGCTTAAAGAGTTAAGCAGTGGGAAAGCAACGTCTCGTGCACCAATTTGTAGAGGTACAGAGATATTCATCAAGCCTACAACTAGACCCATCGCTACGAAGAAAATCATGATCACGCCATGCGCGGTGAAAATCTGGTCGTAGTGCTCCGGATGCAAATAACCTTCACCACCACCTCTAGCGAGGAACTGCTGAAGACGCATCATGATCGCATCGGCAAAGCCACGCAGCAGCATGACGACAGACACGATGATATACATGATACCAATTTTTTTATGGTCTACTGATGTGAACCATTCGTTCCACAGGTAGCCCCATTTTTTGAAATAGGTTAGTCCTACGACAAGCGCCAGACCACCTAGTACCATCAATGCAACTGTAACCAACACGATTGGATCGTGCGGAATTGCATCAAAACCAAGCTTACCAAACATGTCTTATTCCTCTACAGAAGCAGTCGCATGTTCAACATTTGCATGAGATGCACCAGTATGCTCGGCACCCGCTTGCGCTGAGTGGTCTGCACCGTGGTAGTTACTCATGTATTTGTTAATCACTGATTCGAACAATTTAGGCTCAACTGAAGAATAGTAAGTCACAGGATGTGGCTTAGTCGGGTAAGTACCCTCAGCTTCAAGTTTTGCCGCTTCCGCTTTCTCTTCTGGAGTTACAGCACGTGCAACAATCGATTCAATTTGATGTTTTGCCCGATTACCATCACGTAAGGTTGCAAATTCAGCTTGGTCTAGAATACCTTTTTGAATTGCTTCTGGATTTACAGAAGTACCATTACCTGCTTTAACCGCAGCAACCCACTGATCAAACTCTGGTCGAGTGACACTGTATGCCAAGAAACGCATTTGCGAGAAACCGTAACCTGAGTAGTTGGCAGAGAAACCGCGGTATACACCAGTTTCTTCAGCTAATACATTCAGATGAGTCTGCATTCCCGCCATTGCATAGATCTGACCTGCTAACTGCGGAATGAAGAATGAGTTCATTGTAAAGTTAGACGTCAGGCGGAAGCTTACTGGTGTATCTACTGGAAAGCGTAATTCATTTACTGTTGCAATATTCTGCTCTGGATAAATGAACACCCATTTGAACTGTTCTGCAATCACTTGCACGTTCAATGGCGCTTGCTCAGATTCTATAGGACGGTATGGGTCATACTTGTGTGAACCCACCCAAGTCAACCAAGCTAGAATACCAATAATAATAACAGGGATACCCCAAACTACAACTTCAATCGTAGTAGAGTGCGCCCATGTAGGTTTATAGTCTGCATCTTTATTTGACGCGTGATATTTCCAACCAAACCATAAAGCCATGATGATTGATGGAATCACCACAAGCAACATCAGATAGATTGCTGTCATCATCAGGTTACTTTGACCTGCAGCAACTGGACCTTTAGAGTTTAGAAGTACTAGATCACCACCACACCCGGTTAGGAGTACGGCAAGCGTTGATAAAGACAATACAGCTAAAATTGTTTGTCTCATTTTACAACCTCGGTGAAGAGTCCCATTACTAAATAAATATGGGATAGCGATTAAAGTGCCGCATCAGTTAAATAACAGCTTCTGGATTGAAGAAATCATTTTTTACCGGGCACCGCTACGTTGTAGGGCATTATGCCTTATATCAACAAACTAAGCTACACATAAAGTGGCTTTAAATTACTGTAAAGAAAACTGATTTTTTTGGTCGGGATTGGTTTTTTCGTATTAAAAAATCAATATTTTCAAAGTGGTGAAAAATTAAAAGGGTAAATCCATTTACCCCTGTGAATGACTACTTAGTACGTTTAATAACCTTGGTTTTGGCGATCATATCATGTAAGGTTTGTCTTTTTTGTCCTAAAGCAAATAAAGCATCAATAATTGCAATAAAGGGCACTACTGTCAGTGTAAGCAAGATTACCAGGACACTTCTCAATAAAAAAACACGGGTTAAATTTACTTTACCAGAAGTATTAGCGTCTACAATCTGGATATTAGCCAACTTTTTACCAATACTTTGGCCTGTCCGGGCGAGTAACACAGCCTGGATCACAAGCATAATAAGCATATACACCAGCATTGCTTGCCATGCTTCAGCTGGAATAAGTGCAAGAAACTGGTTTTGAAGGTCTATAGCCTTCGTTGTGCTATCTGCAGACTGCATTTGTGTCTGAATGCGTGTGAGCTCAGTCATCTGGGTAGGGGTAAGGAAAAAAGAAGGTATGGCTGCTATAGGCAGCCACAACATGAGATCAATTACTTTTGCCAGTATTCTTGAGCCGATTGAAGCCTGCTGCTCTGCGACCTTAGGTTTATTTTGTACATGAGTTTTCTGGATCACAGGATTATTAAAAACAGGCTGGGCTGGAGAAGACTGGTAGCCTGCCGGCTCATAACTCTGTTTTCCCTGTGTAAGTTCACCTAATGCTTTCCATTCGGTCATACCTTCATGCCAAGCTAAGTCAGTCAACAAAACCTGCTGACTGGCAAGCATCTGATTGACTTGTTCTAGAGTATACGGGCCTGCCTGTTGATTATTTCTAGCCAAATAAATCTGCATAAATTTTGAATCTCGAATACCTGAAATAAATGAAACAAAAAAGAAAAATATACACTCAAACTTTTCTGCATATATTTAAAGACATCATTAAATATCTTTAATTCATCTGCTTTATAACATATTGCTCTAAATAACTAGTCAAATTTGTCTGTAAACAGGGGAATACGCAGATTTTAAAAGTGAAGTAGCTGTAATCTTTTTATATTAAACCACATTGGAGGAACTTGGAAATCTTAAATATGAGATAGCTGAAAGCTTAAATTTGACTAAGCAGAAGCAGCTTAAAGTAGAGTGGGGCAAAACAGATTATAACTAAAAAAGTTAAGCCTGATGGATCAGGAATAATGAGTTTTAAGAATATATTAGTATTTTATATAAGTGCAGCTAAACATCTTGGAGCTTATACAAAATATTTTAAAAATTCATATTTTATCAAATGGATAAGTTAAAGAGAATAGAATCTATAACAAGGCAGGCCAGTGTTTCTGGCAGTAAACGATAAAGATATTTTAATTTCCGGATTTGGACACCAACAGCAGCTTAGAAGCCAAAAAGTCTAATTGCAAAATAAACAGGGATTATAATTACTTAATAATCCCGATTTAATTTAGTTGTTATTAATTAGGCAGCTTAGTTTGCTAGTCTGAAATAGGAATAGCTGACATTTTTATCTTTATAGACATCATAACTTTTTTGTTTAAAGTCAGAAACCCAACTGTTACCGCTATAGCCAGCTATATGACCATATTGATGTTTCTGGGTACGATGAATTATATAAATATCACCTTCTTTAGGATGGTCAAAAGAGGGCTTAATTTCACGATAACCCAGAGAAAGCAGAGTATTTCCCCAGTCTGAAGCTGCAACAGGATGAGACTGTATTTTGGCACCAGCAGATTGCAATGCAACTCGAATACTTTTAGCGCATTTACTGGTACTGGATTGACGAGTAATACTCTTTAATTTATTGGTGAAAGTATCAAGGTCAAAATAATCTGAAACCATACCTCGGACACCATCGAATGGGCCTGAGTGGGGAGTAGAAGACTCTACAATAACCTGTGGCTGAGGCGTAGAATGTAAATAAGACGTATCAGAAAGAGAATAATCGTAAAGCATTTAGAACATAAGATAACTTAAGACGGCAGTATAAATAACACAATTATCTTATAAATAACACGAATGTAATATTTTGAAATATTATTACATTACAGTTAATCAAAGTTTTCTATTTTTAAAGGGAAGAAGCCAAACTAGAAATCTTAATGTAAATTAGATTGAAAATTAACTTTCTAGTATCCTATTGAATCTTGTAAGAATGACTATTTTCTGGATATAAATAAAATTTTTGGTTAAAATGTGAGCTTTTGTGATGAGTTGTTATATAAATTACTTGTTGTTTTAGAGGTGTAAATGTAAACTTCGTCACAGTTAAAGAACTTTTAAGTTTATTGCCCATACTCAATGTATGGGTATTTTTTTTGAAAGTTGAATGAGTAGGTTTAAATTTTAATTTTTAAAGAAAGAACATGATTAAGTAGTCATTTTTATTTGATCTAAACTTTTAATATAGTGAAAATTATGGAAAGAATTCATACAGAACAGTCATTAAGCCTTTACCTGACAGAGTCTTATAAGGGCGTAACTAAGACTAATTTGAACATCCTGCCGGGTAGCCAAGAAGGTTTTTCGCTCAATGAACTGTATGAAAAATCTAAAAAATTCGAGGACGAACTTAAAGCTGAAGAGAATGAAGTAGTAAAGTTCCAAAAGAAAATGATCATTTTAATCTGGGCTTTTTTCATCATCATCGGGCTTCTTGTGACGTTAAGCTATTAGATTAAAAATTATAAATAACTGTAGAAATTCATAACTTTCATTAAAGTAATTTTAAAATATCATCACAGTTTGATTGTCTGTCTCTATAAAGTTGCGTCCAGAAAAAGTAAGCAATTTCTACCTATCTAAATTATTTATTTAATTTTAATAAGACTGCTTAAACTGGTGTTAATTGTAATAAAAAAGGCCCTGTTGGGCCTTTTTTATTACATATATTTAATTAAGACTGTTTAATTTTTTCTTCAGCAAGAAAGAACCAGGTATCCAAAACAGAGTCCGGATTAAGTGAAACCGACTCGATACCCTGTTCCATTAACCATTTCGCCAGATCTGGATGGTCGGAAGGGCCCTGACCACAAATCCCTACATATTTGCCTGCTTTACGACAAGCATGAATAGCCATAGACAATAGGGCTTTAACTGCTGGATCACGTTCATCAAACAGGTGGGAAACAATACCAGAGTCACGGTCCAGACCAAGAGTAAGCTGTGTTAAATCATTAGAACCGATAGAGAAGCCATCAAAATGTTCAAGGAACTGCTCAGCCAAAAGTGCATTGGTTGGTAATTCACACATCATGATTACTTTAAGGCCATTCTCGCCACGTTTAAGTCCATTCTGAGCTAGTAGTTCAATAACGCGTTTTGCTTCAGTAACAGTGCGTACAAATGGAATCATGATCTGGATGTTAGTCAGACCCATTTCATCACGTGCTTTCTTAAGTGCACGGCATTCCAGCTCAAAACAGTCACGGAAGTTGTCAGAAACATAGCGGCTTGCACCACGGAAGCCCAGCATCGGGTTTTCTTCTTCCGGTTCATATAATTTACCACCAATCAGGTTGGCATATTCATTTGACTTGAAGTCGGACATACGGACAATAACAGGCTTGTCTGCAAATGCAGCTGCAAGTGTTGCAATACCTTCGACCAGTTTTTCTATATAGAATTCAACTGGAGAAGAATAGCCTGCTGTGCGTGCCATAACTGCTGCGCGGGTTTCACGTGGCAGACTGTCGATATTAAGCAGGGCTTTAGGGTGCACACCAATCATGCGGTTAATGATGAACTCTAGGCGAGCAAGACCAATTCCTTCATTTGGCATTTGTGCGAAATCAAAGGCACGGTCTGGGTTACCCACATTCATCATAATCTTGAATGGAAGCTTCGGCATAGATTCGATTGAGTTGCGCTGAACTTCAAAGTCGAGTGCACCTTCATAAATGAAGCCAGTATCACCTTCAGCACATGAGACGGTAACTTCCTGACCATCTGCCAATACTTCAGTCGCATTGCCGCAACCTACAATGGCAGGAACACCAAGTTCACGTGCAATAATTGCTGCGTGACAGGTACGCCCACCACGGTTGGTAATAATGGCAGCAGCACGTTTCATGACTGGTTCCCAGTCAGGATCGGTCATATCTGATACCAGAACATCGCCTTCTTGCACTTTGTCCATTTCTTTTATGGAAGTTACAATACGAACTTTACCTGAACCGATACGCTGGCCAATAGAGCGGCCTTCACAGATCACGCTACCACGCTGTTTTAGCAGATAACGTTCCATTGTGCCCACATCTTGACGGCTTTTTACGGTTTCAGGACGTGCCTGAACAATATAAAGCTGGCCATCATCGCCATCTTTTGCCCATTCAATATCCATTGGTGAGCCATAATGCTCTTCAATGATAAGGGCCTGTTTAGCCAGTTCATGTAATTCATGATCATTCAGTGCAAACTGCTGGCGTTCCTGTTTTTCAACATCAACCACAACCACTGACTTACCAGCTGAACCTTCATCACCATAAATCATTTTCTGGTGCTTGGAGCCAAGGTTGCGACGTAAGACCGCATGCTTACCGCCTGTTAATAAAGGTTTAGACAGATAAAATTCATCAGGGTTTACTGCACCCTGAACAACCATTTCGCCTAATCCATAAGAAGCAGTGATAAATACAACATCACGGAAACCAGATTCGGTATCAAGTGTAAACATTACACCTGCAGCACCTGTCTCTGAGCGAACCATACGTTGAATACCAGCAGAGAGCGCAACTAAGCTGTGTTCAAAACCTTGGTGCACACGATAAGCAATGGCGCGATCATTAAAGAGAGAAGCGAAAACTTCCTTGATAGCAATCAGCACATTGTCAATACCACGAATATTCAGGAAGGTTTCCTGCTGGCCTGCAAATGATGCATCTGGTAAATCTTCAGCAGTCGCAGAAGAACGAACGGCAACCGCGATATCAGGGTTGCCGTTTGAGAGAGCTGCAAAAGCTTCACGAACTTCTTTTTCTAATTCTGCAGTAAGTGGAGTGTCAACAATCCATTGACGAATTTTAGCTCCGGTTTCGGCCAGCGCATTAACATCATCAACATTTAATTGAGCAAGTTCAGCTTGAATCTTGGCGTTCAGGCCGCTCTGTTCGAGAAATTCACGATAGGCAGCAGCAGTTGTAGCAAAACCACCAGGTACCGATACACCAGCATTGGATAAATGGCTGATCATTTCACCCAAAGATGAGTTTTTCCCACCCACGAGTTCAACGTCGTGTTTCCCTAGTTTTTCCAGACCGATTACGCGCGCTTCCAAAGTTGTTACTCCACTTTTGCTGTATTAATCACTATCTTGGCATGAAATTATCTTAAAGCGCTTAGGTTTTTGATTTTACTAAGCGACAGTCATGTAAGATCGGTTTACTATAAAGATTATATAGTACTAAGACAAATATTTGAGGAGAATTTTAATGACAGAAGGTAAACAAATTAAGCGGAGTGTGTTTTTTATTTCTGATGGCACTGCGATCACCGCTGAAACCTTAGGTCACTCCTTATTAGCCCAGTTTCCGCATGTTAATTTTGATATACACATCATCCCTTATATTACTACTGAAGAAGCTGCAACCAAAGTCGTCGAAGAAATTAATACCCGTGCAGATCGAGAAGGCGAGCAGCCTTTGGTATTTGATACGCTGGTTGACCCTAATGTGCGTGATATTATTAATACGGCTAATGCAGTAAATCTGGACGTATTTGAGGGCCTTATCAGTAAGCTTTCCGATGTACTTGGCACACCTCCAACGACTTTGGTCGGGCAAACGCATGCTGTAACAGATTCTGAATCTTATAAAGCACGTATTGATGCAGTACATTTTGCCTTAGATAACGATGATGGAGCACGTACCCGTCATTATGATAAAGCTGATCTTATTTTAATTGGAGTTTCCCGTTCAGGGAAAACACCTACTTCAATTTACCTGTCGCTCCAGTTCGGTATCAGGGTAGCAAACTATCCATTGACTGAAGAAGATCTGGACGATAACCGCTTGCCAGCAGTACTTAAAGCGCATAAGCATAAATTATTTGGATTGATGATTGATGCAGAGCGGCTGGTTGCCATCCGTACTGAACGTAAGGCTAATAGCCGCTATGCAAGTTTTAGCCAGTGCCAGATGGAATTACGTGCGGTAGAGGGAATTTATATTTCTGAAGGAATTAAATACCTGAATGTTTCAGAAATGTCGATTGAAGAAATTTCTACCCGTATTTTACAGATGACTGGGCTTAAACGCCGTATTGGATAAATGTGTTACACAGCAGTATGACAGAACTCATACTGCTATTTTGTATAAAGACTTTTAGCTTGTTAAAATGTAAATCATTAAAGTGAGCAGCAATGTTAAAGAAAATTTTACTCGCAAGTCTACTGAGCCTTTCTTTTTCAAGTTACGCACAAACTCTGAGTCAATTTGAAAGCGGATTGCTCAAGCAGTATCAGCAAACTGAGATAAATAGCCGTATAGATGCAGATCAGTATAATCAGCAAATAGCCGAAGCTATACAGAAACAGTTGCTCAGCAATCCTGCAAGCTTTAATTATTCGTTTAAACAGCTGGTTGATGCAGGTAAATTGTCTATTAGTTATAGTCCTGACAAAAAATTAAAATTTTATAGTTTTGATATTTCATCGGGTGGCACCATGCGTGAATTTGAGACTTGGGTACAGATCAATTCAGGAAAGCGTATTATGACCCAGCAAGTACCAACTGCCAGCCTGGTTCAGAATGTCTATCAAACAAACTTTAAAAATATGACTGTCTATTTAGTGCGCGATATCGTCATTGGAAGCAGTCGTGAAGGTGCTTATAGTATTCAGGCGTTGCAACTTTCTCGGCAAAAACTTTGCCCTGTACAGATCTTCGAGACAAAAACTAAAAAGTTAAGTGAAATTACTGTCGAATATGATCGTGCGAATTTCCCTGAAAATCAGCCAGCATTTGAAGATTACCAACAGCTACCGCAGCAATTTATTCGGGTATCAAAAGACCTGAAGTATATTGATATCCGTGTCATTCAGGCATCCGGGAAATTGACTTCACAATATTTGCGCTATGTTAAGGCTGCAACGGCTTACCATTATCAGGGTACAGTGCAGTAAAAATCTTTTGGGTAAAAAAAGAGGCTTTGATTGCCTCTTTTTTATTTATTTTGATTTTAAACATAAGTGGTAATAATTACGTCTATTAGATGTTCGACACCTTCCATACTCTGTATGGAATCGGCATTAATTCTGACCACAGGCCAGGTGATCAGTTTACAGTTATCGCGTTGCAGGGCTATGTAGTAATTATCCGATTTAAAAAACTTTTTATTTTCTGCACCTGTATTTGGTGTCAATTGGCGTCTTAACCAGGTTTCTTTAACTTGGGCCTCAAGATGGCGGATAGCCAGCAGACTTTTAATACGATTATTAAATAAGCGGCGATTTTTGATAATTAACGGATGAGAAATCAGTTTGTGAATATGACTCTGGGTCTTAGGCAAGATAAAATGGGGAGTAATCTGGAAAACTTTAACAAACTGTGCTTTTTGACAGGTATTTTCCAGCTTGCTAACAGTAGCCTGATCGGCACCAATAATTGCAACTTTCAAATCGCTTAAATCATACTGGTCAATATGCTCTGATGGAATAAGCTGGCCACGGAAACTCTCAAAGTCCCTAGCAATATTCTGAAAAATAACCGGTTTATGCGGGTCCTTGGATTTAGTATTCATTTTATGCCTCAATTTTTATTGTTAGGATGCAGCTTTTGGTTCTGAAGTTAATTCATATATCCAAGAAGGAATCCGAGGTAAAGCCTTTTCTGGAAGCTTGTCAGTCATACTCACCATTGCATCAACGGGAATATGAAAAAATTTCCTGTCTCGGTTAATGACATTTTTAGCATGCCAGTTAATGATTTGGAACCATGGATTACGTCGTCCTTGTTGTGTACGTCCGCCGATTCGAGTGAATTTATTCATTGCCTGATACAGGTTATCTTCAGGCAAGCCCAGTTTAACAATATTGTCGCGCATTTTATTGATCAGGGGTAAGTAGGCTAAAATGCCCAGTACTAAACGCGGATCAACGATGCGAGCTGCCATCTGGCCTAGCTGAATCAGATTTTTATGCATTCCCTGCTGCTCCATGACACTGAAACCTACACCTAGATGCCGTGCTTCATCCGCATTGATCAGCTCAAATGCCTGATGACAGACCGGGTCATCTACCGTATCAAGTAAAAATTTACACAAGGCACCATCCAGAGCGACTTCAAGCATTGGGATAACTGCACCAAGAATATAAAAGGGCATATCATCGGCATAGGTATCGAGCCATTCAATAATCAGGCGCAAATTCTTGTTAGGTTTGGGGATATCACTCTCAAGCATTCCCCAGCGTTTCATCAGTGCCATTTCTGCATTTGCATGGCGCTGTTCTTCAGCATGGAAAATGGCATACATTTCACGCAAGGTTGCATTAGGTGCTTTTTTTGACATGGCTGAAAATGCCCGTGCACCCACATGCTCGATCCACATCAGATCAGCCATAAAGTCTTTTAGTTTTGGCCATTGTTCTGCGGTAATTTTTTCCCGACCTGGCGCATTCCAGTCAATATCGGATAAACACCACTGAGTACTTTTGACCTTTTGCAGCATTTTTTCCAGATCGATAGTGGCCATAGCTGTCTTCCTGTATTTTCTATTTTTTAATAGTGTAGGAAGCTGTAACACTAAAAGAGTAGGCAGAAATGCTTAAGCTTGGTGGACAAAAAAGTCAGTGAAGTAAGGTATTGATTGTTGAATAATTTTTTAATTAAATTATTGATAATAAAAGAAAGGCTTGTCATTTTAGGACAAGCCTTATCTTTAAATAGAATCTCATTAGACAGAATGCTTAAGATCTATCAGTAAGCTAAACGTTTCAAGCCGTTTTTGAGTCTCATAAATATCACAGGTAAAAATAAACTCATCAACTTCGTAATCATGCAGCAACTGTTCTAAGCCGGCTTTAACAGTAGCAGGGGAGCCAATCTGGCCCATTGCATAAAAATTACGTACAGAGAGCTGTTCAACTGGTGTCCACAAGCCATCCATACTTTCTACAGGTGGTTTAAGTTTTAGGCTCTGACCACGAATAAGCCCTAGAACACGCTGATAGGCACTGGTAGCCAGATAGTTTGCTTCTTCATCTGTAGGTGCAACTACGACCGGTACGCCCATAGAAACATAAGGTTTTTCAAGATACTCGGAGGGTTCAAAATTTTCTCTATAAAGCTGAATGGCCTGACCAAGCATACGCGGTGCAAAATGAGAAGCAAAAGAGTAGGGTAGCCCGAGCCTTGCTGCCAGCTGTGCACTGAACAGGCTAGAACCTAATAGCCACACAGGTACATGCGTTCCCTGTCCTGGTGTTGCCACAATTCTTTGTCCGGGTTGAGGTTCTTTAAAGTAGTGCAGGATTTCCTGTACATCCTGTGGAAACTGGTCTTCAGTTTCCTGCCGACCACGACGTAGGGCACGCATAGTTACCTGATCTGTGCCTGGAGCACGGCCCAGACCCAATTCAACCCGATCCGGATATAAAGTCGCTAGAGTACCAAACTGTTCAGCAACGACCAGAGGTGCATGGTTAGGCAACATAATTCCACCTGAACCGACGCGTAAATGCTCTGTATTGGCCAAGAGATATCCGAGCAGAACAGCAGTTGCCGAACTGGCAATCCCGTCCATATTATGATGTTCAGCCAACCATAAACGCTCATAGCCTAGCTTTTCAGCATGTTGGGCTAATTCAAGAGAATGTTCGAGGGAGAAGCGAACGGTCTTGTCATCACGGACAGGAACCAATTCCAGAATAGAAAATCGAGTGTTGGCAAGATTAGGCATGATGATTCCAGATTAAGACAGTTACTGAAAAGCATACGACGTTAAACAGGTTTTGTATATCGATAAAAAACGATATAAATACAAAAATAAAAAAAGCATCCGAAGATGCTTAAAGAGATAACTGGGAAATTAATTAGTAACGTTTACCATTTTTATAATGACCCAAATGACGGCCATTATCAGTATAGCGGTTGTTGTTGTAGCGGTAATCATTGTAACGATAACGATTTGAGTTATAACGGCGTTCATCCCGGTCATCATAGCGACGGTCTTCACTTACACGCTGGCCTAATACTGAGCCGCCGGCAGAACCTAGCGCCGCACCAATATAACCACCATTTGTACCGCCCATATTCTTCCCAACGCTATAACCTGCTCCGGCACCCAGGGCACCTCCAATAATTGCGCCATTACGGTCGCGCTTATTACTGGAAACCGCAGCACCTGCACCGCCACCTACAGCTGAGCCAATCATTGCTCCTGTTTGTCCACCCATCTGCTGCCCAATTGCGGCACCTACTACACCGCCTAAAGCGGATGTAATTGCAGTATTGATTGAATTACCTGCATTAGCTGCTGTCATACCCATGGCTGAGGTGGCTACAACAGCGATCATTAGAGTTTTATAGTTCATGAGTACACCTGTAAATATATCTGAATCTGGTTTCTATAGATCAAAATTAATAGCGTAAACCTGACTCAGCATGAAGATAACGTTATGAAATTGTATTTTGCTTATCCTTAATTTATCCGTAATTGTGCATACCCGCCTTATGCATTAAAAAAGCACCCGAAGGTGCTTGAATCTTGACTGCTATTATTAACGGTGACGACGGTATTTTTTATTCCATTGACGGGAGTTATAATAACGGCGGTCATCGTCTTTATCTTTAGCGATTTTATTGCCTAAAGCTGCGCCTCCGGCTGCTCCCAGTGCGGAACCGATCAGGCCACCAGTTGAACCACCCATCTGTTTACCTAGGGCATAACCGCCTACACCACCTACACCACCACCAATCGCAGATTCAGTACGGTTACGTTTATTACTCGCTACGGCTGCACCACCTGCACCACCTAGTGCCGAACCAATCATTGCACCAGTGTTACCACCCATATTTCTACCTAATGCTGTGCCTGCTACACTTCCGAGCGCACTTGCTGCTGCAACACGAGTGGTGTTGTCTGCATATGCATTTACAGTCATCATTGATGTAGTTGCTAAGGCTGCACTTAATAAAACTGTATTTAATTTCATTTTGTTCTCCATGTGCTCAGAACTTTTGAGGCTTATGCTTTCGTTGTGAGAAATGTAACAAAACGATTCGTACTAAATATGGAGAGCTGTCTCTGTATTTATAGTGTTTGGTTTCAGCTTTGTATGCTTTCTATTAAAAACGTCTAAAATCACGGCAAATAACTAGATTTTTAAAGCAAATATGGATGAATTCTGAAGATTAGCCTCCATATCTCTAAAAAATTTATAGAGGCAAAGTGTTACCTGCCAATAATGATGTCTTTTAAAAGTCAGAATCGGTACACTATGCGCAATTTTCTGATATGGCAGACTGTTTGATCGCTTTTAACAGTCGAATGCTGTTTGACTTGAGACATATTAAAAGATGAAAGAATCGCTACGTTTACGCCTTGATCAGTTATCTGACCGTTATGAAGAGCTGACCGCACTGCTGGCAGATGCTGAAGTTATTTCTGATAATAAACGCTTTCGCAAGCTGTCCCGGGAACATAGTGATCTAACTGAAATTACCGAAGTTTGGGCCAAATATCGTCAAGCTGAAGCAGATATTGAAACAGCTGAAGCCATGCTTTCTGACCCTGACTTTAAAGAAATGGCTCAGGAAGAAATTAGAGAGAACCGGGCCCTGATAGAGTCACTTGAAAGTCAGCTTAATATTCTGATGATTCCAAAAGACCCAAATGATGCCAATGCCGCATATCTGGAAATTCGTGCTGGAACAGGCGGTGATGAGGCGGCAATTTTCTCTGGTGACCTGTTCCGTATGTATAGTAAATATGCGGAATCATGTGGATGGCGGCTCGAAATTCTCTCTGAGAATGAAGGCGAACATGGCGGTTATAAAGAAATAATCTGTCGTGTCGATGGTGATGGTGTTTATGGCCGCATGAAATTTGAAAGCGGTGCACATAGAGTACAGCGTGTACCAGCCACAGAATCCCAGGGGCGGGTACACACTTCAGCATGTACTGTAGCGATACTTCCTGAAGTAGATGTGGATACCACAGTAGATATCAATCCGGCTGATTTACGTATTGATACTTATCGTGCATCAGGTGCCGGCGGTCAGCACATTAATAAGACGGACTCAGCTGTACGTATTACCCATATTCCTACCGGCACAGTAGTTGAATGTCAGGAAGAGCGTTCGCAGCACAAGAATAAAGCCAAAGCGATGTCACTTCTGGTTTCACGTTTAGAGAATGCTAAACGTGCTGCACAAGAATCTGCCACTTCTGAAATGCGCCGTGATCTGGTGGGTTCGGGCGACCGCTCTGAACGTATTCGTACCTATAACTATCCGCAGGGACGGATGACTGATCATCGTATTAATCTCACATTGTACAAGCTAGATGCCATTATGGAAGGTGATCTAAATGAGCTTTTAGATAGCTTGCATCGTGAATATCAGGCTGATCAGCTGGCAATGCTGGCACAGGAAAATGGCGGCTAATGAAACTTAGTGAGGCCTTGACGGTTCGGGGTATACCAGACAGCTATGAACGTCAGGAAAATATCTGGCTACTTGAACATATTCTAAATATAAAAATGTTTGAGTTCAGGTTGCGTCAGGATAAAGAGCTGACGGCCGAGCAGCAGCATGCTTATCTGGCTGCATTGGCTCGACTGGAAGCCGGCGAACCTCTCGCATATATTCTTGGTTCACAGCCATTCTGGACACTTGATCTGAAAGTGACCCGAGATACACTGGTACCACGGCCAGATACTGAAGTACTGGTCGAAACTGTTTTGACGCTGGACTTGCCTGAAGAAACCAAGATGGTGGATTTAGGCACAGGTACAGGTGCCATCGCTCTGGCGCTAGCGTCAGAAAAACCTCACTGGTCGGTTCTGGCTACTGATGTTTATATGCCCACCCTTACAGTTGCCCGTGAAAATGCAGACAAACATGGTTTACAGCAGGTAGAGTTTGCTTGTGGAGCCTGGTTTGCAGCATTGAACCAGTTACCTGAGCCTATGTTTGATTTAATCGTATCCAATCCACCCTATATCGATGCAGAAGATCGGCATATGAAAGATTTGGCCACAGAGCCGGTACGGGCTCTCGTTGCGCTTAAGCAAGGTCTGGCTGATTTGGAGACGATTATTGAGCAGGGTAAAAGCTGGTTAAGACCGAAAGGCTGGATTGTACTGGAGCATGGGTATGAACAAGCAGAAGCCGTACGCTCTTTCTTTGAGCATAAAGGGTTCGCGTCGATTCGTACTGTAAAAGACTATAGTGGCAATGATCGAGTTACATTGGGTCAGCTAATCTGATCGAAACTTATTTATATCGGGGCTTCATTAGGAGCCTTTTATTTACTGGTCATAATTTTGCTAACCTAAGCCTTAGCTTTCTATAAATTTCATCAAGTGGCCTGTTATTTTCCCGGTATCCTGAGGAGGATAATTACGAAAATTACAGTAGCGGGAAACAATATTTAACGCCATCTCTCAGCCGATAAAAAGTATTGCCATTCTCTTTAAAGTGCAAGTTAGAGCTTGCTCCGATTCTGCCGATAAGTACCCGGACTGACACCTGTCCACTTCTTGAAGGCACGATGAAAAGCACTGGCATCATGGAAGTCGAGTTGTTCACTAATATCTTGTAATGAAAGATCAGTATGGGTCAGATATTCAATGGCTATATCACGACGGATATCATTTTTTAGCTGCTGATAGCTTACACCTTCATATTTTAAACGTCGATGCATAGTGGTTTCTGACAGATTAAAACGAGCAGCAATGTCGGTAAGTTCCGGCCACTCTGCTGGTATAAGCTCACTTAAGTATTTACGAATACTAAAGCTTAAGGAATCAGGATTTTTATAACGAACCAGAAGATTCTGGGGAGTATGCTTTAAAAAATCGTACCAGGCATTTTTATCTTTCTTAATTTTTATTTCGAGATAATGCCGGCTAAACTCAATCCGGTTTTGAGAAGCGCCATAGTAGATTTTTTCACAGAACCGAACCCGATAATCCTGATCATCTAGAGGCTGCATGCACCGCAATTCAATTTTATCCAATATCACACGCTGGCCACTCAACCAGCATATTAAGCCATGTACCAGCATCAGATAAGTCGCATAACTGAACATCCGTTTGACTGGACCTTGATCATGCAGCACCAGATAAGCTTTATCTTGTTCAAGCTGAAGCTCAACCTGTAAATCATCCAGTATAAAGTTCAGAAACTTCAGCATATCCTGAACTGCTTTTTCAAGTGTCTCTGCCTGTAGCAGCATTTTACTGAGTAACTGGTAACTACCACGACGCATGGGATGGCTATCCATCCCGAAGAACTCATCATTCATGTGATTAGCCAGTGCAGTCCAGAGACGGGCATATGCTGAAACCGGAATACGTGCTTTGGCTGAGTGCAGAATTTCAGGTGCTATTTCTGCTTTTTGCAGAATGAGCCGGGTATCAAGTCCACGGCTATAGGCCACCATCAAGGCTTCATGAACCAGACTGACGGATATTGTTCCTTTGCTTTCTTCTAAATCTGTCCGGTCCATTATATTTTCACTTGATCCCATCATGAATAGTTGTTTGTAGAGCAGTTGGCCAGATTGCCCAAAACTGGCATCGCAATTGCACAATTTGGAAATTGTACTGTAAATAGAGAGCCATTACCCTGCATTTAACTAAACGTTTTATTTGAAAAATATCGACAGCCGGATCGAAAAATATGAAAACTCAGGGAAAAGTATTTGTTATTACGGGTGGTGCTTCAGGCTTGGGTGCTGCCTCAGCACGACAATTGACCGGACAGGGTGCGCAAGTAATTCTGGTCGACATGAATCAGGATGCCGGTGAGCAGATGGTTCAGGAACTGGGGCAAAAAGCCCAGTTTGTAAAACTTGATGTCACAGATGAGACCGCTGTCCAGCAGCTTTTTATCAATATCTCACAACAGTTTGGCGCATTGCACGGCTTAATCAACTGTGCTGGGATTGCACCTTCAGCCAAAATACTGGGGAAAAATGGGCTACATGAGCTCGCTCTGTTTCAACGTGCTTTGGACATCAATGTAACTGGTAGTTTTAATATGCTGCGCTTTGCAGCAGAGTTAATGTCCAGAAACTCTATTGAAGAAGGGGAGGAAGAGCGCGGTATTATCATTAATACGGCATCTGTGGCGGCATTTGAAGGACAGATCGGGCAGGCTGCATATTCGGCCTCTAAAGGTGCTGTGGTGGCTATGACCTTGCCGCTGGCTCGTGAATTGGCACAACACGCTATTCGGGTCATGACTATTGCGCCAGGTATCATGGAGACTCCAATGCTACAAGGCCTACCAGAGAAAGTGCAGGAAGCATTAGGACAAATGGTACCGTTTCCACCACGATTAGCTAAACCCGCAGAGTTTGCCAAACTGGTTGCTCATATTGTTGAAAATACCTATTTGAATGGGGAAGTAATTCGTCTGGACGGTGCAATCCGTATGGCTGCCAAATAATACAAGGAAGTAAGCTGATGATTTTAAGTGCCGAGCAACGTATGGTTCAGGACATGCTTCGTGATTATTCACAGCAAAAACTGAAACCCACTGCTGCCCACCGTGATAAAACGCATGAATTTCCTGCTCAGGAACTTAAAGAGCTGGCTGAGCTGGGTGCTTTTGGTATGGCGATACCAGTTGAATGGGGTGGAGCTGGACTTGACTATATTTCACTGGTGCTTGCTCTAGAGGAAATAGCGGCAGGTGATGGTGCAATTTCAACCATCATTAGCGTACAGAATTCATTGCCTTGTGGTATTACCTATGCATATGGCACTGAGGCACAAAAGCAGGAGTATCTGACCCGCTTCGCCTCAGGTGAATGGCTGGGCTGCTTTTGTCTGACTGAACCGCATGTTGGTTCAGATGCAAGTGCTATCAGTTGCCGTGCTGAACGTGACGGTGATGAATGGGTCATTAATGGCACCAAACAGTTTATTACCTCAGGTAAACATGCACAGGTTGCGTTGGTTTTTGCAGTTACAGATAAAACCGCAGGCAAAAAAGGTATCTCGTGCTTTTTAGTACCGACTCATATACCTGGTTATGTGGTCGCAAATATTGAGGATAAAATGGGACAGCATGCCTCAGATACGGCCACAATTATTTTTGAAAACTGCAGGATTCCTGCGGAAAATTTGCTGGGTAAGGAAGGAGAAGGTTACAAGATTGCACTTTCGAATCTGGAAGCAGGCCGTATAGGAATTGCAGCGCAATCTGTAGGAATGGCGCGTGCTGCTTTAGACGCTGCTGTACAGTATGCGAATGAACGTAAGGCTTTTGGTGTAGAAATTGTGCAGCATCAGGCAGTGGCTTTTCGTCTAGCAGATATGGCTACACAAATTGAAGCAGCCCGGCAGTTGGTTTTTCATGCAGCTAGTCTGAAAGATGCTGGTCTGCCGTGTTTGAAAGAAGCCTCAATGGCAAAACTGTTTGCCTCTACCATGGCAGAGCGGGTCTGTTCAGATTCTATACAAATTCATGGGGGCTATGGCTATGTAACTGATTTTCCGGTCGAGCGTATCTATCGGGATGTTCGGGTTAGCCAGATTTATGAAGGTGCATCAGATATTCAGAGACTGGTGATTGCACGCGAAGTCACGAAAATCTGAAACTCCACCTCTTTTTAGATTAAAAACTATCATGATCAGTCTGGATAATTTGATTCATAGGCTGAATATGGCAGCTTATTTGACAGTTTTGGAAATTGTCACCAAAACCTGCAAGCTTTATTTTAAGTAAATCAAATTTATATAGAAGCTGAAGTCTCAAAAACTGAAGCAGTGACATAACAATAAAAATAGGGCTATGGCGGATCACAAGTGATCTGTGGCCTTACAGGAACAAGAGGTCATCGGGATGAAGACACTAGAACAGGCATATCAGGATTTTGATCTGCAACAGGTAATTCAGCAACAACTTGTGGGTACGCCTGAAGCTGTCAACGCCTATGTAGAGTGTTGTGAGCGTCATACGGGTTCTAACCGTATTGCCTTGTACTGGCAAGGTAAAGACGGCCAACAGGTCGAGTACAGTTTTGATCAGCTGGCTCAGGCATCAGGTCAATTGGCAAATTATTTCAAATCATTAAATATTCAGCCGGGAGACTGTATTGCAGGGCTAATGCCAAGAACAGTGGAATTACTGATTACAATTTTAGCCACATGGCGTATTGGGGCAGTCTATCAGCCACTATTTACTGCATTTGAATCTAAAGCAATTGAGCACAGATTAACCACAGCCAATACTCGTCTGGTAGTGACTCATCACGAACAGCGAACCAAACTAAATGGAATTAGTATTCCATCAATTCTTACAGTCAATCTTGAAGAATACTCTGTGCCTCATCTGGAGAATGAAAGAGATTTTTGGCAAATACTCAAGCAGTATCCTGAAGACTGTCCAGCGACTATGCGCAGCTTTGAAGATGATTTCCTGATGATGTTTACCTCAGGCACAACCGGTCTGGCCAAGTCTGTGCCGGTTCCGCTAAAAGCAATGGTAGCGTTCAAAGGTTATATGCAGCATGCCGTCGATTTGCAAGAACAGGATTCATTCTGGAATCTTGCTGATCCGGGCTGGGCCTATGGACTGTATTATGGTGTTACAGGGCCATTAAGCCTAGGTCATAGTATTATTATGGATGAGCGAGGTTTTACGGTAGATCATGCATTGGAAGTCATTCGCAAGTATCGGGTCAGTAATCTGACTGGGTCGCCTACGGCATTTCGCATGTTTTTTGGATTCAAACACAAATTTGACGAGAAAATCAGTGAACATCTACGTGTAGTCAGCAGTGCTGGTGAACCTTTAACACCAGAAGTCATTCACTGGTTTAAAGATAGTTTAGGGGTCAATATCTTTGATCAATACGGCCAAACTGAACTGGGCATGGTAATTGCCAATCATCATGCCCTAGAGCATCCTAAAAAGGTGGGTTCTGCTGGTTATGCCATACCCGGGCACCGTTTTGTAGTATTGGACTCGCAACATCAGGAACTGGGCGAGGGCGGTATTGGAATTTTGGGACTTGACTGCGAGCAGTCTCCCTTATTCTGGTTTAAGGGGTATGACGGGCATAACCGTAAAGCCTTTGCTGGAAAATATTATTTGACAGGCGATACAGTCAAGCTAAACGAATTGGGTGGAATCGATTTTATTGGACGTGCTGACGATGTAATTACTACATCGGGATATCGGGTAGGTCCGTTTGATGTAGAAAGTACCCTGCTTGAGTGCGAAGAGGTACTCGAATCTGCGGTGGTGGGTAAACCTGATCCTGAACGCACTGAAATTGTCAAAGCGTTCGTGGTACTTAAAGATCAGTATATGGCTTCTGAGCTACTTAAAGATAAATTACAAACCTATGTGCGTTCGCGTTTATCTAAACACGCTTATCCTAAAGAAATCGAATTTGTAAGTCAGCTACCAAAAACATCGAGTGGTAAAATACAGCGCAACCTGTTAAAACAGCAAGAAATTTCTCAAATGGAAAAGAGAAAAGTGGGTTAAGGCATAAGATATTAAAAAAGCACCTATTCAGGTGCTTTTTATACATTGAGACTGATTAAATTTTGTATTCTCAATGCTCTACATGGTTACAGGTCAAGACGCTTATGTTCAGAGTCAGGCTCCTCTGTCTTACCGGTAATGTTACCTTTTAAGACTTTTAAAAGATGTGTAACCTTATTGTCAGTGACATTCCAGTATTCTGCACTAACTGCCTTGGCAACAAGTACACGCACACTTGGGTCATCCTTGCCATCAAAACAGTTTTCTGCCCATGGGTTCCATAACTTATCAATTAAAGCGCGATCTGTACTGATTTCTCCGTGTGCACTTATGGATACATAAATATCATCAGAGGGTTTGGAAAAAGCCAATCCAAGCTGATTACGGCCTGCCTCAACTGCCTGCACAATATCATTGGTATCTTTTAAAATAAAATAGACATTCTGGTCTTCATCCATACGTTCTGAGTTCAGCATAGTCATTGGCTGAGCATGAATTTCATGAGTTTCAGTCTGATGACTGATCATTGCAAAACGTACATCTTTAATAAGTTCCCATAATTTTTCACGATTTTCATGTTCTGTCATAATGATTCTCCTAATGTTAAGGTTTGCTTTAATTTAAATGATTTAATCTTGAGAACCTATTCAGATTAAAACGTTTTTTAGGAAAATAAGTCATTGTCTCACTTAACTTATACATTTCAACAATGAAAGAACTCATCAATAAACAGAAAGTACATAACTAGAGTTTGAGAAGCTTTTAGAGGGGGAAATTATGGTTAACATAGCGATCTATATTCTGGGAGCTGTTATAGCTTTACTATAAAATCAGCAGTTAAAACTATGAAAGATTCAGGATAGAATTACACACGCTGCAGATCAGTCAGGGAAATGTAAGGTGATAAAACAAGATAACTGTCAGGAACTGAGTGATAATGAAATGCACTTGTACAGCCGGCAGATTTTACTCGATGGCTGGGATATTGACGCGCAGGAAAAACTCAAGCTGGCAAATGTCTTGATTGTTGGGGCAGGCGGGATCGGTTGCACCTCTGCCGAGTTGCTGGCACGAGCAGGCGTAGGTAAAATTACCGTAATTGATGCTGACACCGTGGAAATTAGTAATTTGCAGCGACAGACTGCTTTTTTGCCACAAGATGTCGGTTTTTATAAGGCTGAAATACTGGCGAAACGTTTAAAAGAGATCAATCCCTATATTCTGGTAGAACATATTAATCAACGGCTTGATGCAGAAAATATAGCTGATTTAATTGCCAGACAGGACCTGGTTCTGGACGGATGCGATAATTTCTCTACTCGCTATCTGGTAAACCAAGTATGTTATATACAACAGGTTCCTTTATTGAGTGCTTCAGCCATTGGCTTTCAAGGCCAGCTTTTTATGGTAGAAGGTAACTCTGCCTGTTATGAATGTATTTTTCCTAAAGGCCAGCATACAGATGAAAGTTTGCGCTGTGCTGACTCGGGAGTCTTGGCCACTACACCGGTAATGATGGCGTCATTACAAGCGCATCATGCTTTATTATATTTAGGTTTAAATCTTTTACCATTACGAGAAAAACTTTTACTCTGGGATGGTTTGAGTATGAAACAACGTATACTTAAATTTGAAAACGATACAAATTGTTCAGCCTGTCGAGCAAAAAGCCCTTTAAACTAGGGTGCATTTGTTAAAATCTCTCTTATTATTCTTGTATTTATAAGCTATGAAAAAAAATATATGGTTTGAAAGCATGCGGTCTGTAGCGCGTATGGGTGAAACTGCAGTAATCGCAGCCAAGACAGGCATTAAATATGCCACAGCGGCTGAAAAGCCCAATAATGCTAAAATGATGCGTGAAACTTTTGAATCCTTGGGTTCTACCTATATTAAACTTGGCCAGTTTATTGCCAGTACACCCTCACTTTTTCCACGTGAATTCGTTGAAGAATTTCAGGGTTGTCTGGATCAGACCCCTACTTTGCCTTTTTCTTATATTCAACAGGTTCTGGCTTCAGAATTTGCAGATCGCGACTTGTCTGAAATTTTTGCTTCAATTGATGAGACACCACTGGCATCTGCGTCTATAGCACAGGTTCATGCCGCCAAACTTAAAAGTGGTGAAGATGTGGTGATCAAAGTACAAAAGCCCGGTGTCGAAACCATCTTGTATACTGATCTGAATGTTTTGCACTGGGCCACCAAACTTTTGGAAAAAGTTGTACCCAAGGTCAAATTTGCTTCACTAGCTGATATTGTTGATGAGATCAAGACACGTATGGTACGTGAAGTTGACTTTATTGAAGAAGCACAAAACCTCGATGATTTTATTGAGTATTTGAAAATCAGCCAAAATCAGACTGCTACAGCACCAAAGGTTTACCATCAGTATTCTACCCGCCGTGTATTGACTATGCAGCGTCTGTATGGCGTACCTCTGACTGATTTTGAGGTGGTGAAAAAGTATGCTAAAGACCCGTCACAAGTGCTGATTACAGCTATGAATACCTGGTTTGGCAGTTTGATGCTCTGTAAGAGTTTCCATGCTGACTTGCATGCAGGTAATCTGATGCTGCTAGAAGATGGCCGGGTAGGTTTTATTGATTTTGGTATAGTCGGACAGTTAAAACCTGAAGTCTGGACAGCCTGTATTGCTTTTATGGATGCGTTGCAGCATACCAATTATCAGGCAATGGCAGAGAATATGCTAAATATGGGCATGACTGACCAGCAAATTGATGTACAGGTTTTAGCAGCGGATCTAGAGCGTTTATTTAGCGGGGTCTTACTGGCAGACCCACAAGAAATACTGTCTTCTAACCCGGCAGATTTAAATGACATCATGATGGATATGGTGGCTGTTGGTGAACGGCACGGTATTCGTTTCCCGCGTGATTTTGCACTACTATTCAAGCAGATGCTATATTTCGACCGTTTTATGCGTGTTCTGGCGCCATATACTGATATTTATGCGGACCAGCGTCTGCAAATGGTGCAGAATATGGATCCGAATTTATTGCTTAAACATTAATTAAATAAGTCAGGTCATTATGGATGCAATTATCATTGAAGGATTAAAGGTCGAAAGCGTCATCGGTTGCTTTAACTGGGAGCGCCAGATTACCCAGCCTTTACTGGTGGATCTCACGATCCACAATGACCTGAGCCGTGCAGCAGCCAGTGATGAACTGCAAGATACACTTAATTATGCTGAAATCTGTGAGCTGACTGCACAGGTCATCAAGCAGGCACAACCAAAACTGATTGAACATGCGGCGCAGTTAGTAATTGAAAAACTTTTTACTACCTTTTTTAGTATTGAATCTATTATTATTACGGTCCGCAAGCCTGCCATTATCGCGCAAGCAAATTCTGTAGGAATTCGTCTTGAACGCCACCGTAACATGCTATCTACTGGCTCTGGCCAGTAATCAACAGCCTCATCAATATTTCCAGTTTGCACGTTCGGCACTGGCACAGTTAGGACGGGTTCACTGGTCTAAAGTTTATCTGATTCCCTGTCGGGATAGTATTGGTGCAGATTACTGGAATGCTGCCTGTCTGCTTGAAAGCCAGTTAAGTGCAAAGCAGATGCAGCAATGGAGCAAAGAACTGGAACAGCAGGCCGGGCGTATCCGGCCTTCTCATTGTATTACTCTCGATGTAGATGTAATTGCATGGGGGAATAACTTGCAACAGTTAAACTTTAATTCTAGAAAGATGCCTCTACCGCTGGATGTCAGAATTCCTCTGCAGGATGTCGGGGTAAAATTACAGCCACAAAAAATCCAGCATCCGTATCCCTGCTGGAATATCGATATGCTGGATTAAAGTAGTTTTATATATCAGAAGACTAAATATTCCTATGATTTAAAACTAAAGGACAAAGCATTAAATGTAATAACTGGTTTTAGTCATCAGTTTAGAAATTGCTGTCATGGTCATCCGGACTGGATAAGGCAGATCAACCCCTCCAGCATTCAATGCAGTATCCCGGTGATGCAATTCATCTTCGTTCATCTGTTCCAGAATTTTTCGTGAACGGTCATCTTGGGCCGGTAACTGGCGAAGATGATCTTCCAGATGTAGACTGACCTGACGTTCAGTTTCGGCTACAAAGCCCAGGCTATACTTGTCACCTGCAATACCGGCAAGTGCACCCATACCAAATGAAAGGCTGTACCAGACCGGATTGAGCAGGCTGGTGTGGCTATCAAGTTCCTTTAAACGGTCTTCACACCAAGCAAGATGATCCTGTTCCTCAATGGCCGCCTGTTCCATTTCCCGGCGCACATTTGGCAGCTTGGCAGTCAGTGCCTGACCATGATAAAGCGCTTGGGCACATACCTCACCACTGTGATTCACACGCATTAGACCAGCTACATGGCGGGCATCACTTACAGTCAGATGGGTATCAGAACTATGGGCGGGATTATCACGTTGGGCTGTAGTTGCGCCCGGAACCAGACTTCTTAGGGCCTGATCAAAAGATTGAATAAGACGGTCCATACCAGTGTAATGACGCATGGTTAATCCTCCAAGGAGTTTTGAGTATTTTCAAGCATCGGTTTTAGCCTGATCAACAGCCAAATGGTAAAAATAGCACTCAGTACCGCAGTGATGACAAAAAGTATTTTAATATCAATTTTAAGTATGCTTAAGATTAAAATAGAAAAGATGGCGGAACTTACCATAAAAACAGCATTTAATATGTTATTTGCTGCGACCACCCGGGCCCGGTGTGAGCGAGGTGAATAAGCCTGCATCATGGCATACAGCGGAACAATATAAAAACCGCCACTGATACCCAGTAAAGTGACTGCCAGCATGACATGATAATAAACCCAGCCCTGATGGAAAAAATCACTCAAACTCAGCATTTCACCAGTACGTTCGGGTACAAACATCAAGCTGCCAGCAAGATAAAGTGCAAATATAGTCAGGCCCACTGCACCAACGGGCACCATTTTGATATTGACCTCACTACCACCGATCTTGCGGCACAGTAACGAACCGACTCCAATGCCTACAGAGAAAAAGGTTAACAACAGGCTGACCACATTTTCAGAAGCGTGCAGATTTTGCTGGGTAAGCTGAGGAATTTGGGTCAGGTAAGTGGCACCATAAAACCAGTACCATGAGTTGCCAAGCAAAATAGTAAAAATTAATGGCAGACTTTTAGCATATTGAATTGTTTGGAAACTGGTTCTAAAAAAATTCCAGTCAATCTGGAGATCAGGGGCAGATACTTTTTGAGGTAAAATAAAACGGCTGGTTAAATAGCCTAAGCAAGCAATAACTACTACTGTCAGGCTGATCCAAAATAGATTGCCTTGAGAAATTGAGATTACGGCGCCGCCTAAAATCATACCCATTAAAATCGCGATCGAGGTGCCGGACTGAAACAGGGCATTACCAGACATTAACTCTTGTGGTTTTAAGATTTCAGGCAGAATCGCGTACTTAATTGGACCAAAAAAGGTCGAGTGAGTGCCCATCATAAATAGTGCAAGTAACAATAACCATAGATTACCCATCAGAAAGCCTGCACTGCCAATTAGCATGATCATAATCTCGAGAATTTTAATCATACGAACCAGGCGTGAGCGTTCATAACGATCTGCAATTTGTCCGGCAGTTGCTGAAAAAATAAAGTAAGGCAAAATAAATAACAGGGCAGCTAAATTATTTAGGGTACTGACCGGCACACCTTGCTGGTGAATCCACCCATAAGTAATAACTAATAATAATCCTTGTTTATAAATATTATCGTTAAGGGCCCCGAAAAATTGAGTTAAAAACATCGGCAGAAAGCGGCGCGAGCGAAGAAGATGTTCTGGTTTTTCCATGGGCAATAAACTTCATTAGTTTTATTAAGAAATGTGTGTAAATAGTAAAACTCTAAGTAATTTCATGTATGATATTTTTAACCGTTGAGCCATGAAAAACGAACTGTTTTGCCTGATTTCCGGTTTATTTATTAGGAAATTTTTCCACTAAAATAAATTTAGAGTTTTACATGCCTGCAAAAATTAACTTTAAACAGTCAGCTCTGACCCGGTCAATACACCGTATACTGAAAATAAATCATATCAATAAACTGGTCTATACAAATGTATTTTTAAGTATATTTACTGCCTCTGTCTATGCACAGGAGGAACCTATCCCGACTTACCGGCCAGAATCCAAGCCAGTATTAACCAGTCGTAGTGAGGCAAAAGGCCAGCCTGAAGATGATCAGGATGAGATAGCCGCTGCACCTTCCATGACAGAACAAGAATTACAAAAAGTGGTTGAAGACAAGAAAGAAGAAATAACGCAGGATCGGAGCGTAAATCAGGACAGCTTAAGATTGCTGGAGCAGCAGACAGATCAGGATACTAACTCAGCCTTTAAACCCATAGAGTTTGAAGATCTTGAAGAGTATCCGGTCGAGCAGATTGACCAGAGTATGGCCAATGAAATTTACCGTGTCGCAGAAGAGGCAAAATCAGAGGCTCAAGCATTTCGTGCAGGTTTAAACCGTGCTCCGGAAACGGCTATTCCTGAGGCAAGCCAGCAGGAGCTGACGGCCATTAACCAGGCGCCTGTAAATGTTGACCAGTTAATGCAGCAAATTCAGTCAGATCGTGCAATTGTAGCAGAAATCAACGAATCAGGTCGTACATTGGCTGCACTTGATACCGGAAAAACTACACCTAAAGATGCTGAAAAACCGAATATCTTCAAACGAGTCTTGTACCGGATTCGTCCGCCACGAGATATGAGTACAGCAGAAACAGTGCCACGGATTACCGCGACTGTTGAGGGTGCTCCTCCAGAGCTGGCTGCCAACATACGAGGAAAACTTTCCAGTTTTACCCAAGAGTCATTTGAGGACTTTAATAGTGCTTTACCACAATTACGCAGTCTCTCAAATCAGGCTGCGCAAGCAGTAGGTTACTATAACTCGACCTTTCGCTTTGAAAAAGTAAGTGATAGCCGGGTACGGGTATATGTCCAGCCGAATGAACCGGTACGCATTACCGAGCAGGACATTGAAATTTCTGGGGAAGGTAGTGAACAGCCACAATTTCAGGTTATCGAGCTTATTCCCGATCAGGACGTTGGTGATATTTTTCATCATGGACTTTATGAAGAGACTAAACGCCGTATCACTGACGCAGCTAGCAATAACGGTTATTTCGATGCTTACTGGCGCCTGCATGATGTCAAAATTAGTCAGCCGCAGAATACGGCAGAAATAAATTTGCGTTATGAAACGGGTGACCGATATAGCCTGAAGAAACCTGTATTCCAGATGAGTGACCCTTCCAAACCCTTTCCGCTGGATGACGATATCTTACAGAGTATGGTTCCCTGGAAAGAAGGTGATGACTACACTTCCTGGCGTATTAACACGCTGGCAAACAACCTCACCAATGCGCGCTATTTTAACTATACCCTAGTCGATGCAGTAAAGCCGGATCCGATAGAAAAACCGCTCGAACTTCCACCAGATATACAGACCCTGCTTGACCAGCAGCAAATTTCTGAACAGACATTAACACAGGATCAGCAACGTAATAAAAATACTTCTGCGCAGGAAGTTACCCAGAACGTAGTTGATGAAAAACAGTTTGCCGGCACACAGCCAGATATACAACAAGCCTCACTGGCCCGGGAGCAACAGCAGATCCAGGATGAGCGGGAAACACAGCAGGAACAGTTACGTGAGCAGGCTCGTGCAGAAAGAAGCATTCCGGTTCTCATTACTTTAAATGCCGATAGTTTAAATAGTGTTGAAACTGGTATTGGTTATGGTAGTGACACAGGCGCGCGCCTGCGTACCCAGTATCGTCGTGCCATCGTGAATCGGCGTGGTCATGCTTTTGACAGTAATCTGGAAGTATCTAAAATCCGTCAGGCGCTTGATGGCCGTTATACGATTCCATATAACCATCCAACTGACGATTATATTAACCTGGTTGGTGGATATGAGCGGGAAGAGCGGGAAGATGTCGGTAAAGGCCTTAATCTGGATATTGAGTCAGCAGTTGCAGGCATAGACCGGATTATCAAAAATCCGCGAGGCCAGTGGCAACATACTTTTGGGGCCCGTTACCGTTTAGACCGGCTGAACCAGCGTGGAAATATCGTATCAGACAGCATACCAGATGCATTCCAGATCCCCGGTTCAAATCCTGAACAGCAGTCTTTACTATTTGGCTATGAAACCTCACGTCTTGACAGCGATGCACGGGTAAATCCAACTCGTGGTTTTAGACAAACCTATAAAGTGGAACTGGGTAGTAAAACCTTACTTTCTGATGCTGATATGGCACTGGTTAATGCTGGCTGGCGCTTTATTTATTCGCTAGGTGAAAATAATGATCATCAGTTCGTGGGGCGTGCTGATGTTGGTTATATTTTTACAGAAGATTTTGATCAGGTTCCTTATAATATTCGGTATTTTACCGGCGGTGACCAGAGCATTCGGGGCTTTGATTACAAGAGCCTGTCACCAGAAGAGTTTGGTTATAAGGTAGGTGGCCAGGCTTTAGCAACGACATCGCTAGAATATAATTACCAATTTAAAGATGGTTGGAGAGCAGCAGTATTTGCTGATGCTGGCAATGCTTATGATAAAGATTTTAATACACCGACCGCTTATAGCGCCGGTTTGGGTATCCGCTGGAGTTCACCGGTAGGACCGATACGTCTGGATGTCGCCGCAGGGCTTTCAGATGATAATATACCTATTCGGTTACATTTTTTTATTGGCCCACAACTTTAATAAATATATAAAATTTTCTCGGGAATACTATGGCTGATGCAGAACAGCGGGTAAATTCACCCGCTCCAGCACCTAAAAAAAATCATCGTAAACGTGTAATTCGTAGTGCACTTTTAGCTTTATTGATTGTGATACTGCTTTTGGCATCCGCATTGGGGATTATGTTTTCTACAGACCGCGGCAGTAAATTTTTACTGGACCGGGTGCTGGAGCGACAGACCTTTATTGTATATGAATATGAAGGTGGGAACTTACTGCGCGGCATTACACTGCGTAATATTCTGGTTAAAGTGAAACAGGTCGATGTCAAAATTGACCGCGCCGAGATTACTTTGGGATGGCGGGCAATACTGCAAAAAGAACTGCATTTGAATTATGCCGACGTACGTAATTTACAGGTGATTAATAATAAACCTTCTGATGGTAAGCCATTTGAATTTAAAGATATTAAACTTCCTTTTGTGCTTCGGGTAGATAATGGAACAGTTGACCATTTACTGATTAAAACCACCACCTCTGCAGTGGATTTTTATAATATTGAATTAAATGATGCTCTCTGGTCAGGTACTGAGCTGAACTTCGAGCGTTCACGTATGGATATGGGCTATTTAAGTCTGCGCAATGCAACAGGCCGGATTATCTTTTCAGGTAATTATCCATTAAATGCCATTGGCGATTTGAATATTCCTGCTTTAAGAAATAACCTTAATATTCATGATATTAAAATAGTAGCTAAGGGCAGTCTGGACAGTGTTCAGGCGGGTGTAGCCACTAATACTCCAGATTTGCTTACTGGCTGGGTGGTCTTGCATCCGGTACGTGAGCATGTACCTATGTTTGGTGAGCTACAGTTGAATAATTATCACTGGCCTTTAATGACCGAGCAGAAACTGTTCAGTGAAAAAGGCGTAGCAAAGTTTAATGGAGATATTAAACAGCTTGATCTAGATATAAATACCGATCTGAGCGGTAAAGATATTCCTAAAGGTCAATATAATGCCTTGATGAATACTGACTTGGTCAATCAGCTTAATATTACCAATTTAAATGGCCAGCTAATGGGCGGTTCAATTAACTTGGCAGGCAGAGTCGGTTGGGACGAACAGGTAACTTGGGATTTAAAAGGCCGTGCAGACCGCCTTAATCCAGATAATAAAATTTTGCCTCAAGCCGTACGAGATTTCTTGCCACCATCTTTAGATGCAAATCTTGCTTCTAGCGGTACACTGGAAAACGGGTTGCATGCTACCGGTCTTATAGACTTTGACCGTTATGAAACCTGGAATTTGAAACTGGACCAGAAAGCTGGGGAGACAGGGCGTCCACTACCTATGTTGCTGGATGTGCGCTGGAATAACATTGATCGTGCCGTACCGTATGTGGGCTGGTTAAGCAGTGAATCCGGCCGCGTTAACTTGGCCTTGGTCGAAGGTCAGCAGAATATTCATGTGGCAACAGTAGTCCGCCGTAATGAAGAAGGTATGTTGCCACCGGGTCAATATAATGCTCAACTCAATCTGAAAAATAATATTCTCAATGTACCTACGTTCAGCTATAAGGCGGCTCAAGGTGGTCTGAGTGGGCATGCCAAAGTTTTACTTCCGCATGAGAAGCGTCGGTTAAGCTGGAATGCTTTTATAAAAGCCCAGAACTTTAACCCGCAAACTGTTGTTGCCAGTGCACCTGTCAATTTATTAAATGGTTCAGTCAGCGGTAGCGGCTATGCACGGCCAAACCAGCAGATTATTCAACTTAAGAATATCAATCTGTCTGGTCGACTTGCCCAAAATCAGCAGGAAACTGTGCAGCTCAGTGGTAACAGTAATATTGCCTTGCTATTCCGGGATGAAAAGTCTGGCGGAGGGCTACGCGGTTTTGGTGTAAATTACGATGGTTCGCTTAATGCCTTTAACCAGGGTAAGGGCTTGCTGAAATTACGCATGTCAGGCACACCAGAACTTATACGTATTAAAGAACTGCAACATAAAGGAATAGCCGGACAAATACAGGCCAATGGTCTGCTTAATTTGAAAAATGGAATAAGCTGGGACCTGAATGCTTCATTAATCCGGTTTAAACCGCACTATTTTGTTTCTAGCGTTAAGGGTGAGTTGTCTGGAAATATCAAGACACAAGGGGTTTGGTCAGGTTCTTTAAAACGTATTAACCTTCAGAAACTAAATCTTGCAGGATTTATTAATAACCGGCCTGTACGAGGACGGGGCAACCTGGCGGTAGTCATTGACTCCAGGCAGCAAGGTCTTTTGCCTCAGCAGTTTGAAGCTAATAACCTGTTTCTGGCATATGGAAAAAATCAGGTACAGGCAACAGGTAATGCCCAGAACCTGAGAATCAAAATTAATGCGCCTGCATTATATGAGCTATACAGCGGCTTACGTGGTCGTGCTTATGGCTATGTTAATTTACAGGCTCAACCCCGCTTAAGACTGACTACAAATCTGGTAGTGGATAATCTGGCACTGAACAATCTGTTCAGTATACGCAAGCTCTCGGTTCGAGGTGAGTTGCCATCTTCAGATACAGCACCTACAGTTTTGACTGGACGTCTTGAAAACCTGCGCCGTGGTGACCGAGAAATTCGTGAAGGAGTGATTCGGATTGCGGGTACCCGTAAAGCCCATGTAATGACAGCTGAGGCAAATAACCGCCATACCCGTTTCTTTGTACGTTTGGCAGGTGGTTTTAATGCACAAAATGACTGGTTAGGCCAGATACAGCAGGGAGATTTTAACTCTACACGTACACATCTGGTTCAGCAGCAAAATGCTCCGGTAATTTATTCGGCTACGCGTACTGAACTTTATGTTGGGCAGCATTGCTGGGCCAGTCAGCAAAGTCGATTATGTCTGGATCAACCTTTGCGTGTGAGTAAAACCAGAGGCAGTGCCTCACTGGTAACAACTAATCTTGATTTGAATGATTTTGCTGCATTTATGCCAGAAGGTCTGGCAGTTACCGGGAAACTGAATGGGTATGCAAGAGCATCATGGGCGCAAGGAACTAAACCGAAAATTGATGCGCGGCTGGTTACCCGAAATGGAGAAATCGGTATGGCTGCGGAAGATCCGCAGGAAGTATCGACGGCTGTACGTTATGATGAACTGAGTGTAATTGCCAAGAGTATCAGTGAAGGATTGCAATTACGTCTTGATGTAACCACCCCAGCAATTGGTACAGGTTATGCAAACGTGGTTATTAATCCTTATCAAACCCCGATGCCAATGCGTGGTGAAGTCGCTTTTGACCGGATTCAGCTCAGTGTGCTTAAGCCATTTATTCAGGATGTGCGTTCACTTAGTGGTACTTTATCACTTGCCGGAAAAATTGGCGGTTACTTGACCCAGCCAGAATTTAATGGAGATCTGCGCTTGAAAGACGGCGCTATCAGCATGATTTCACTGCCAGTAAATCTGACCAATATCCAGGTTTATTCAGCTATCCGTCAAGATCAGGCCACCATTAATGGCGCTTTCAACAGTGGCCGTGGAGTAGGCTCTTTAACGGGCAGTGTGGACTGGCGTAATGATCCGAGAATTCAACTCAGTTTGAAGGGTGAGAATCTGCTCATTCGTCAGGCTCCTCTGGTAACTGCTGTGGTGACTCCGGAAGTATCTTTAGATGTATTGCCAATGAGTAAGCGTTTGACACTTAAAGGTAAGATTGATGTGCCGCGCGCGCTTATTTCTATGCCGGAATCCAGTGCGCCAGTAGTAAATGTATCTTCAGATGTTCGTGTAGTACAGGAAGGCCAAGATCAGCTTTCAATCCTGCGTTCAGCCCGTCCGTGGGATATCCGGGCCGATGTGCAGGTCAATCTGGGTGATCAGGTGATCTTCCAGGGCTTTGACAGTCGTATTCCACTGTTGGGCCGGGTTTATCTGACCCAGCGCGGTCTGGAGACTGCAATGAATGCTAATGGTGCCATCGGGGTGAGTCGTCAAGTAAAAATTGAAGCATATGGCCAGCGTCTGGACCTGAATCGGGCAATTGCACGTTTTAATGGTCCTCTATCTAACCCGTCACTTGATGTTGAAGCCAGTAAAAATGTTCAGGGGAGTACTGTCGGGGTACGTGTGACGGGTACAGCATCCAGTCCAAATATTCAGATTTATAATGATGCCGGACTTTCTGAGCAGGAAGCATTAAATGCGCTACTTACCGGGCGAATTAATGAAGGTACAACTGGTCTGAATAATGCAGAAGGCTTTAGATCCGATGTAAATAATACAATTGCAGCAGCGGGTATCAGTCTGGGGCTGGGCGGCACACGTGCCTTTACCAACCAGATTGGGCGTACTTTTGGTTTAAGTGGCCTGGCGCTAGATGCACAGGGCACCGGAGATGATACTCAAGTGAGCCTGACCGGTTATATTACGCCTGACCTTTATATCCGTTATGGAGTTGGGGTATTTACACCGGTTAATACACTTACCGTTCGTTACCAGGTGAATCGTCGCTTATACCTGGAGGCGAGCCAGTCGCTAGAACGTGCTATAGATCTATTTTATAACTGGCGTTTTTAATCTGTTTTCAAATATAGACAAACAGGACATTTTTTCGAAAATGTCCTGTTTTTTTTGCAAATTCTAAATGGTAAAAGTAAATGAAATTTCAAATATTTTTATCCACTATTTCGTACAATAACTTATTAAATAAGTTATATACTTAATATGAAAACAATAATGAAACCATAACAGAATAATCAGGAGAATGAGTATGCTCGTGATACGAAATCCCGGGGTGTATCGCATGCATCGTGCTGTAGCCATTTTGTATGTCGCAGCTATTTTCATCCTACTATTTTTTGTACTGTATTTTCCGCAGGTGCCTGAAAAGAAATATATTAATCTGGCTCTTATAGTGTTGCTGGTTATGCTGGCACTGGCTCATGTCCGAGCCGCAATTGAAGTCAAATATGGCACAGATTATGGTCGGCGCCTGTCTCGCTTACTTGGTATTATTCTACTTTTTAGTTTTCCCATTGGTACGGCTATTGGTATCTATATATTAATCAAAACGAAAGCACAGTACTGGCAACCTTATAATGCCCGGTACTTAAGTTATGGTGATTAACTCTAAATGATCAGGGCTTCGGCTTTTGAGGGCTAAATGCTCGCTATATAGCATTGAAGTTGGGTATGATACGGGCCAAGAGGAGAGTGCAGATGAAGAAAATTATTGTAATAGGTACTGCTTTACTTTTGGCTGCCTGTAGCGAAAAACCCCCTTTAACGCCTGAGCAGCAGTGGCAAGGCTTTTGTACCAGTCTAGGTAATGCTGCACGTTCAATCATGCTAGACCGCCAGTCTGGGATTGATAAAGCTCAGGCACTGGAGCATGCTAACCGTGTGGAAGATCCACTAATCAAAGAAATGATTCTTAAAATTCTGGATCAGGCTTATCTTCAGCCAAGAGTTGAGGGTAAGCAGGCAAAACTTGATGTACAAGAAAAATTTAAACAGCAGGCCTATGAACAGTGCCTGAGTACACCACATGACCGGATGCCACAATATAAAAAACTATAACTTATATCTAACTTTATAAAATAGCCCAAGCATTTTGAGTAAAATGCTTGGGCCCGTTAGCAATGCTTAGATTAAATCTTGAAAATAAAACCAGCTTTAAATGTATTTATTGAAAGCAAAATGCACAGTTAATTTTCAGAAATTGCCAACCCGACTAAAGATAATTGGAGAAAAGAATTTTTCTTCACCTTAAGCTTCTATACTGTCATCTGACAATGGTCAAAATTTTAGTAGAGACAGATGCTCAAGATCCAAGACACTTGAGAGATCATATGAATAACATTTAGTTATAAAATAATGGGCATCACAAAGAAACACTTTACTTGCATTAACTTTTATCGGGAATTTTAGTAAAATTTTACAGTCCATATTATTTGTGAAGCTTTGAAGAAGCTGGAATTCACAAGTAATTTTTTAAAAAAGAGGAATTACACCGTGCTAGAAGCTTACCGCCAACACGTTGAAGAACGTGCCGCACTCGGAATCCCACCGAAGCCACTTGACGATACTCAAACAGCTGAGCTGGTTGAATTGTTAAAAAATCCACCTGCTGGTGAAGAAGCATACTTGGTTGACTTGATTGAAAACCGTGTTCCCGCAGGTGTTGACCAGGCAGCTTATGTAAAAGCTGCTTTCTTGGCTGCCGTGGCAAAAGGTGAAGCGACCTCTCCATTAATTTCTAAAGAGCGTGCAGTTTACCTGTTAGGTACAATGCTTGGCGGTTATAACGTAGCCCCTTTAGTTGAATTACTTGATGATGCTGAACTGGCTGAACTGGCTGCCGAAGCACTGAAAAAAACTCTTCTTGTATTTGATGCATTCCATGACGTCGCAGATAAAGCTAAAGCTGGAAATGCAAATGCAAAAGCAGTTTTACAATCTTGGGCAGATGCTGAATGGTTTACTAGCCGTAAAGATGTTCCTGAAGAAATCAAAATTACTGTATTTAAAGTAACAGGCGAAACCAACACTGATGATCTGTCTCCAGCACAGGATGCCTGGAGTCGTCCAGACATTCCATTACATGCAAATGCAATGCTGAAGAATGAACGTGACGGTATCAATCCTGAAAAACAGGGTGAAGTTGGTCCATTAAGCCAGATTAAAGATCTGATCGCTAAAGGTAACCAGGTTGCTTATGTAGGTGACGTAGTTGGTACAGGTTCAAGCCGTAAGTCTGCAACCAACTCTGTGCTTTGGTTCTTTGGTGAAGAAATTCCGCACATTCCAAACAAAAAAGATGGTGGCGTGTGCTTAGGTGGTAAAATTGCTCCTATTTTCTTTAACACGATGGAAGATGCTGGTGCATTACCAGTTGAGATCGATGTTTCTGAAATGAACATGGGTGATGAAATCGTTCTTAAAGTCAATAAAGACGAAGCTAAAGTTACTGCGTTCAAAAACGGCGAACAAATCGCTGAATCTGAACTGAAAACTCCAGTACTTCTAGATGAAGTACGTGCAGGCGGCCGTATTAACCTGATTATTGGTCGTGGCCTGACAGCGAAAGCACGTGAAGCATTGGGCCTTGGTCCTTCTACACTGTTCCGTACACCTGTACAGCCAGCAGATACTGGTAAAGGCTTTACACTGGCCCAGAAGATGGTAGGTCGCGCTTGTGGTCTTCCAGAAGGTGAAGGTGTTCGTCCGGGTACTTACTGTGAACCGAAAATGACGACTGTAGGTTCTCAGGATACAACTGGCCCTATGACTCGTGATGAGTTAAAAGACTTGGCTTGTTTAGGTTTCTCTGCGGACCTGGTCATGCAGTCTTTCTGTCACACAGCTGCGTATCCAAAACCAGTAGACGTACAGATGCAGCATACGCTTCCTGACTTTATCATGAACCGTGGCGGTGTTTCTCTGCGTCCAGGTGACGGTATTATTCACTCTTGGCTAAACCGTATGCTTCTTCCAGATACTGTAGGTACTGGCGGTGACTCACATACCCGTTTCCCAATCGGTATTTCATTCCCTGCGGGTTCTGGTCTGGTAGCGTTCGCTGCAGCAACTGGTGTTATGCCACTTGATATGCCTGAATCAGTTCTTGTGAAGTTCAAAGGTAAAATGCAGCCTGGTATCACCCTGCGTGATCTGGTACATGCAATTCCTTACTATGCAATTCAGGCAGGTGACCTGACTGTCGAGAAGAAAGGTAAGAAAAATATTTTCTCTGGCCGTATTCTTGAGATCGACCTGTCAGAAATGGAAAATGACCTGACTGTTGAACAGGCATTTGAACTTTCCGATGCTTCTGCTGAGCGTTCTGCTGCTGGCTGTGCGATCACGCTTTCTGAAGAGAAAGTTGCTGAATACCTTCGTTCAAATATCACCATGTTAAAATGGATGATTTCTGAAGGTTATGGCGATGCTCGTACTATGGCACGCCGTGTTGAAAACATGGAAAAATGGCTTGCTAACCCAAGCTTGCTTAAAGCAGATGCTGATGCTGAATATACTAAAGTATATGAAATTGACCTGGCTGATATCAAAGAACCTATTCTTTGCTGTCCGAACGATCCAGATGATGCAAAACTGCTTTCTCAGGTACAAGGTGACAAGATTGATGAAGTATTCATCGGTTCTTGTATGACCAATATCGGTCACTTCCGTGCAGCAGGTAAACTTCTAGACAAAGTACCTGGTGGTTCTTTATCTACTCGTCTGTGGCTGGCTCCTCCAACTCGTATGGATGAACGTCAGTTAATGGAAGAAGGGTTCTACAACACTTATGGTAAAGCTGGCGCACGTACTGAAATGCCAGGCTGTTCACTGTGTATGGGTAACCAGGCACGTGTAGCACCAAATACTACTGTTGTTTCAACATCTACCCGTAACTTCCCGAACCGTCTGGGTCAGGGTGCAAATGTTTACTTGGCTTCTGCTGAGCTGGCGTCTGTGGCTGCTGTACTGGGTAAACTTCCTACACCGGAAGAATATCAGCAGTATGCTTCTCAAATTGATAGCATGGCAGCAGATATTTATAAGTATCTGAACTTTGATCAAATGTCTGACTATACATCTGAAGCAAGCAAGGTTGACACTAAAAAGATCTCTGCTGC
Source organism: Acinetobacter sp. UBA1297 (assembly GCF_002307755.1). Classification (NCBI taxonomy): domain Bacteria; kingdom Pseudomonadati; phylum Pseudomonadota; class Gammaproteobacteria; order Moraxellales; family Moraxellaceae; genus Acinetobacter; species Acinetobacter sp. UBA1297. The sequence goes on along the minus strand of NZ_DBUF01000006.1, from coordinate 157,441 downwards.
TCAATTGACTTAATAAGCGAGAGGGAAAAGTCGAAAGACGTTTCCCAAGTGTAAAAGCAATGCACTGATTTTCTTTGAAAATTAAGATAAGATGAGTTAAAAATAAGGGCTGAGTAATCAGCCCTTATTTTTTTGAGTAGGTAAATGAACAGTAAAATTAGTCAGATCATTCAGTCCACTCTAAATATTCTAGAAGAAAACAATAGTCATGGTAATAACTTCAATCTATTAAAAATCTGTGGAGTATCAAATAGTGAAGTATTCACCCATACTCCAATTTTGAAAGAGTTATTAGATCCTGAGGGAACACATGGGCAAAAAGATATATTCTTAAAAAGTTTTGTAGAGTTTTTTAAATTAGATTTTAAGATTAGAGGTAATATAAAAACAAAAAAGGAGCAAAGATTTAATGATTATGGCCAGATTGATTTAATGATTGAAAATGAAGAGCAGATAATTATTCTGGAAAATAAAATTTATGCTGTCGATCAATCTAAACAATTACAAAGATATTTTAACTTTTGTAAAAATTATGCTAAAAAGCAACTATTATTGATTTATTTAACGCTATTTGGAAATGAGCCAAGTTTTTCTTCATTAGGTAATATTAAAAAAGTTGATAATAAGTATTTAATTCAAACTAATAATGAGTTAATTAATATAAATTTAAGATGTTTAAGCTATAAGATAGATATTATTTCATGGCTTGAGGATATTAAGTCTCAATTTAATCATCTAACAAATCTTCAGTCAGCTCTTAATCAGTATATTAATTTACTCAGAATGTTGACTAATGAGCTGGTAACTGTAAATAAAGAATTAAAAAATATGTTATTAGAAATGACACCGAACGAACTTCAGGCGATTAAGCAAATCTCTAATCAATTTAACAGTAGTAATTATAGAGGAGACTTACTTTTTAAATTATTTGCATATTTTGAACATAAATTTATTGAAACAGGAAATTATGAAATATCTCCTGAATTCCAAGATATACATTATACATTTAAAAATTGCCAACAATGGTTTAAGCAGCTTAGTAATATTAATCCAGAAAGTAAAAGGAATGTTATTGGTTGTGTATTAAGAAGCAAAAAAAATCTTCATGTTACTTTTTTGTTTGTAGCAGCTAAAGATAATTTACATTATGGGATCACGTTATCAGAAGAGTGTCATTTTAATTTGAATGATCTAGAACGTCTACTACCAACATGGGGGCAAGCTAAACAATGGAAAAAAATCCCTGATGGTCTGATTAGCAAAGGTATAGAAAATCTAAGAAATTTTTCTGGTGATGCATTTAAATTATTGGCTGTTAAAGATAATAATTTTCTAGATGATTTCATTAAGGATAGGTTGCAGGAAATGGATATTATTCTAAAGCTATAAAAATAAGAATTTTTTAGTATTATCAAAATCAAATTATTAGTATTCCATATATATGTTAAGTATTAATCTAATTGATAATACTTATACATATATATGTGGAATATTCAGCGGACCTTAAGCTTAAGAAGAAACTTCATAAGTTTAAATATGATGAAATTCCTCGCAGGAGAATAATTTATAACAATCAAGTGAATAAACTATATGACTATATAGAGATTAGGCTTAAAAAAGAGAGTCACTCGGAAATTTACTGATTTTTTAGAGTTAAATTTTGAGCATATTTTTTAAAAAAGGGTTCACACTATAAAATTTGAAGTTAATTGATATTTTCTATATTAATATAATCTTTACAAGATAGGCAATAAGTTATTAAATTTCCTTAAATATGCTAGTTTAAAAGAGAATGTCTAAACAATCCCGCTTCCTCTGCATCGGCGGTTTCCTCAACGGAACCCAAGTCAAAGACCAAGGTGACAGCTTCGTCTGCGTCGAAAATGGTAAACAAGTGACTTACCATAAAAAGGAAATCTTCCATCAAGATGCTTGGGATCATGACTATTATGTCTGTGAAATTATCACTGACCAACAAGCTAAAAACTGGGTCTACGACATTGAAAGCTGAGCTGAAATTTTAGAGATTAAAAAGCCCTATAATGAGAAGCTGCTTACATAAGGTACTTCTCTGTTATTAAAAATAGTAAAATATACATAGTTTAAATATACGAGATAGCTTTTTAGCCTTTAATTTATTCAATCATGAGTAAATCTGCATTATTTGCCAGTTTTAGAGGACGTAAAGCAAAAATTGAACGGGTATGACGTACCCCCTTCATAGAATATAAATTTTTACGTAAGAAACGCTCATAGTGTTCTGAGTTTTTAACTGCTACTTTGACCAGATAATCATAATCGCCAGTTACCAGATGTGCTTCAACGACTTCAGGCATATTCGCTAAGGCCTCACTAAACTGGTCCAGAATTTCATCATCATGCCGTTCAAGTGTAATTTCGATAAAGAACAGCTCATTAATACCAATGGCTTTAGGATTAATATTGGCAGTATAGCCTTCAATAATTTTTAAAGATTCAAGGCGTTTAAGCCGAGTCCAGCAAGGTGAAGAAGAAAGTCCAACTTGTTCAGCTAGCTGAGCGATAGTTAAACGGCCGTCCTGTCTTAAAGCCGATAAAATTTTTCGGTCTATTTTATCTAATGTGTAATCTGTGCTGTTCAAAATTCAAACTATAGAAAATTATTCTGTTAATACTTAATATACTTCATTTTTGTACTGTATATAAGCAAAATTAACAGGAAATTCGGGAGATATTTTGTAAAATTTAACGATACACTATGGTCATAAAATCAGAGTCAATTGGGTAAAGGCTTTGATTAAACTTATAGCTCTTTTAAATAAGGGTGATTTAAAAGGGCTATGAGTTTCTCTAACTAATTTTATAGAATTAAAAACTTAAAATATAATTTAATAAAATTAATAATTACAAACTTAAACAAAACTGTCTTCGAGTTTAACTTAATTTAAGTTTTTGATAAAAATAAAATTTTTTAATATAAGTAGTCATTCTTAAAATTTAAAATATAAATATTAAAGATAATTATTCTCATTTGTGATATTTTCTTAATTACTCCGCTCTTTTTGCTTTAACTTCGCATGTTATTTCCCTGCCATGATTAAACGCCGTTACCTGTTTCTTTTGCTTGTTCCTCTTGCTGTTATTTCGTTATTTACAGGTGTGGGCGAAATGAATATTGCCGGATTGCTGGCAGGAAATATTCATGAATGGCAATTATTCTGGACCAGCCGTTTGCCACGCTTAATGGCCATTTTAGTTGCAGGTGCAGGGCTGAGTGTTTGTGGGCTGATTATGCAGTCACTCAGTCGGAACCGTTTTGTTTCCCCAACTACAGCCGGTCTTTACGATTGTGCCCGGTTAGGTGTACTCATCTCGATTATCCTGCTGCCAGCCGCTTCTATTTTTATTAAAACCGGTTTTGCAATTTTAGTTACATTGGCCGGTGCATTGGTTTTTATGAGTATTCTAGCCACACTCAAGCATCGGGATACCGTTTTTGTTCCTCTGGTTGGTATGATCTTTGGCAGTATCATTTCTGCATTTACGACTTTTATCGCTTTGCAAATGGACTTGCTACAAAATCTGGCGGGGTGGTTACAGGGTGACTTTTCAACCATTCTAAATGGTCAATATGAGCTGATCTATTTAAGTGTACCCATTTTAATAGTGAGTTATTTTCTGGCCAATCGCTTTGTGCTGGCAGGTATCGGGGAAGACTTTGCAACTAATTTAGGTCTCAATTATAAACAGACCTTATTTTTAGGACTAGTTCTGGTATCTGTCATTACTGGTGTAGTCATCGTCACAGTTGGAGCTATCCCATTCTTAGGTTTGATTGTTCCCAATATTGTAAGTCTGTATCTCGGAGATAATATCCGCAAGACTTTATCGCATACTGCAATTTTAGGGGCTTTACTGGTACTGGTCTGTGATCTGTTTGGACGTATAGTGATTTACCCATACGAAGTTTCAGTAAGTCTGATTATGGGTGTACTGGGCAGTGTGCTTTTCTTGTGGCTCTTGCTACGGAGGTACCGTTATGCATAACCGTACCAAACTGATGGTTTTGGGCTTTGCTGTAATCATTATGATTACCTTGTATCTCGGCTGGAATCTGGGCACAGGCTGGCAGTTTGCTGTGAAGCTCCGTTTAAAGACAATCATGGCAATTATTGTTGCTGGCATAGCGGTTGGGGTATCTACTTTAGTGTTTCATACTATTGTAAATAACCGCGTAGTGACTCCTCAGGCATTAGGTTTAGACAAGCTATATGAGCTGTCTAAAACCATGATCATTTATTTCTTTGGTGCAAGTACCTTACTGTCGATAAATTTTGTGACTGATTACCTGATTAGCCTGCTATTAATGGTCAGTTTTGCGCTCTTGCTTTACCGTTTTATTTTTCAGAAAGTCGCGCAACAGAATATCTACTTTCTACTTTTGGTTGGCCTGATCTGTTCAACATTGTTTGACAATATGACCACCTTTTTTCAGGTATTGCTCGATCCGGATGAGTTCCAGATAGCTGCTTATGCCGGTTTTGCCAGTTTTAACATAGTGAAAATGGAAACCGTAGGGTTAGCTTTACTCACTATTTTACCAATTTTACTTTATAGCTTTAAACACCATCACCGGCTGAACGTTATGGCACTGGGCCGTGACCATGCTCTTAATCTGGGGCTGGATTACGATAAAACCAGCCGTATTTTGCTGATTTTGGTAGTTCTGGCGCTGGCCTCAGCAACTGCGCTGGCTGGACCTATGATGTTTCTGGGTCTGTTGGTACTCAATATTACCTTGGAACTTTTTAAAACCCATCAGCATTATATTCTGCTGCCTGGCATCATTCTGGTCAGTATTCTATCTCTGGTTATTGGGCAGTTTATTGTCCTGCATGTGCTGAATTTTAAAACGACGCTGAGTGTCATTATTAATTTTGTCGGTGGAATTTATTTCTTCTGGATTTTGTTGAAGGAAAATAAAAAATGGCAATTGAGCTAAAAAATTTAAGCAAAAGCTATCACGGGCAGAGGGTGGTAAATGATGTGTCGCTTACTATTGCCAAAGGACAGTTTACTGCTTTTATCGGGCCAAATGGGGCAGGCAAAAGCACTTTGCTGTCAATGATCAGCCGTTTGACTCAGGTTGATACCGGCGACGTTCTGCTCGATAGCCAGAATATACAGCAGATGAAAAGTACCGAGATTGCTAAAAAGCTGGCAATTCTTAAACAGTCCAATCATACGGAATTACGTTTAAGTATTGAAGATTTAGTGGCTTTTGGCCGTTTTCCCTATTCACAGGGCCGCTTAAAAGCTGAAGACCAAAAGATTATTGATCAGGCAATCGCCTATATGGAACTAGAACCGTTACGGCATAAACAGCTGAGTGAACTTTCAGGTGGTCAGCGCCAGCGAGCTTATATCTCTATGGTTCTGGCACAGGATACAGATTATATCCTGCTGGATGAACCTTTAAACAATCTGGACATGAAGCACTCTGCACAAATTATGCGAGTACTGAAAGACTTGGCGGTGAATCATGGCAAGTCAATTATTATGGTAATACACGATATTAATTTTGCCTCGGTCTATGCCGACCAGATTATTGCCATGAAAAATGGACAGCTACTTTATCAGGGCACACCCGAACAGATTATGCAGGAAAATGTACTGCAACATATTTTTGATTTCGCCATTCCAATTCAGCAAGTTCAGCGACACAAACTTGGTCTGTACTTTATTAGCTAGGAGATAGATATGTTTTTTAACAAGAAGGTACTCGCCATTGCCTTGGCCGCTGTGGTTACTGCATGCAGCAACTCCAATATACCTTCTGAAGGTACAACACAAGCGCAGAGTGCAGATACCTTAAGTTTTAGTAGCAAGGCAGGTAATATTGATGTACCGGCTAATCTTTCAAGAATTGCAGTATTAGATACTAATGCATTAAATACCATTCATGAACTAGGAGCAGATGAGAAGGTGGTAGCTCTACCAAAAGGTACACCTTTACCAGCAGTATTAAACAAGTTTAATGACCAAAAATATGCAGATGTCGGTACAGTAAAAGAACCGAACTTGGAACGAATTGCAGCCAGCCAGCCACAACTGATCCTGATGAGTGGTCGAATGGAAAATCTGGTTGATCAGATTAAAGAGATTGCACCTACCTATTTTGTTGATATTGACTATAAAGACCAATTTAACTCTTTTAAACAGCAAACACTGAATATTGCTCAAATGGTAGGTAAAACAGCGGAGGCTGAAAAGGAACTGGCCGAGCTGGAACAGGATATTGCTGAAATTAAGCAAAAGACTAAAGGCAAGACTGCTCTGATCGTGCTGGTCAATAATAATAAGATTGCTGCCTATGGCCCGGGTTCACGTTTTGGTAATATCCATGATCTGTACGGTTTCACTCCAGCTGATCCATCTATTAAAGTAGGGTTACATGGCATGGCAATTTCACATGAATTCATTGCACAGAAAAATCCGGATTACCTATTCGTGATTGACCGCGGCGCAGCTATTACAGACAAAAAGGATGGTGCAAAACATATTCTGGACAATAATATTGTGAACCAGACCAAAGCTGCTAAAAATGGTCACATTGTATATCTGGACTCAAGCAACTGGTATTTAATGAATGGCGGACTGGGCGGTATGAAAGATATGCTGAAAGAAGTCGAAACTGCCTTAAAATAAGCTGCCTAAATTTAAAGCAAGAGTGCCAGTTAAGTCATCTTCACAAATTATTTTAAAAAGTTAAGTGATAAAAAAGCCCCGCAGTGCGGGGCTTAGTCGTATATAGATCGTGCTATATACTGTATGAGGCTCATCTCAAACTGCCTGCATTAAAACATAATTTAAGTTGGGTAGCGAGAATTTTCAGCTAAAAATTATTTTGAAATCGTTGCAAAATGACTTTTGAATTAAAAGGGACAGCTGCATACAAGCTCTGTCTTATAGAGGCGAAAAATTGACTGCTATTTAAGCAAGTCATTTTTAACTGGTCTGTAAGAGCTTTTGTTTCTTTTCAACAGCGAAAGCAAACAATAAAATAATTAAACCGCCAAGACTGAGCACGAATCCAACCCAGACAGGTGCTAGCCAGCCCATACCATGACTCAGTACCCAGCCTCCTAAAAAGGCGCCCAAAGCATTTGCCAGATTAAAAGCAGAATGGTTCAGGGATGCCGCAACGGCTTGTGCTTCACCAGCAACGTCCATCAGACGGGTTTGTAAAGTTCCACCTAAGCCCATAACAGTCAGGCCGATGAGAAATAGAGCTAGAAACGCAGTATATAGATCAGAAAGCATAAAACTGCCTAGCACAAAAGCTAAAGCTGAACTAATCAGAATGCCAACAATAGTTTTATTTAAATACCGGTCTGCCAGCCAGCCTGCAACCAGACCGCCAATGACCATTCCTGCTCCCCAGATTGCTAATGCTACAGGCACCACTTCAATATTTGCGCCAGTATACTCAGTCAGAATGGGTGAAACATAACTATAAACCGAGAACATCCCCCCGAAACCGATTGCACCGATGCCTAGTGTCAACCACATCTGAACATTTTTAAGTCCGGCCAGTTCTGTCTTGATACTCGCTGTAGCCTGAACCTGAATTTTTGGAATATAGAGTATGACCACTGCTACAGTTAAAAAAGCAATCAAGGCAGAGAATTCAAAACCGGTGCGCCAGCCAAACTGCTGACCTAGCCAGGTTACCAAGGGTACGCCAACCACTGTTGCCAGAGTAAGCCCTAACATCATTTGTGCAACTGCCGAAGCACGACGCGAAGGACCGGCCAGCTCTGCTGCGACCAGAGCACCCACACCAAAATAAGCCCCATGCGGTAAACCGGCAATAAAACGTGACAGCATGACAGTTTCAGTACTATGCGCTAAAGCAGTTAATCCATTCGCTATCCCATAAAATAGCATTAAACCTATTAATAATATTTTACGTGGTATCCGGGCGCCTAAAATCGCGATTACCGGCGCACCAATGGTTACGCCTAGCGCATAAGCACTAATAAAATGCCCGGCAGCTGGAACAGAAATGTTGAGATCTGCTGCAATTTCCTGAATCAGGCCCATAGCAACAAACTCAGTCGTACCAATACAAAATCCGCCAAGTGCTAAAGCGAAAATGGCAAGAAAGAGCGAATAAGATTTTTTTTCGACAGGAGAGTCTTCTACTAGAGGCATAACTACTTAAAAAAATAACAAGAACGCGAATTATAAGGAAAAATAGGTAAAAAATATAAAAAATCACTTCATATTTAGGTACTATTTTATCTATATATGAGAGTTTATTAATGAGTTTGATCAAGTCAGTACGGAACTATTAAATATTTAACGTATCTATCAGAAATATAAGCAAATTAATTCGAGTTAGAGAAATATACTAAACAAAATTTGATTTTTAATTAGCCAAAATAAAACTCTATAAAAACTTAAACTAAACAAGCTGATACATAAAGAACTTTCAACTAGTCGCATACTGAGGCTAGAACTTACGAAATAAATGATAAAGAAAATCAGGAAACCAGATGAATTATCAAATCGATGCTTTTGGAACCTTGGTATTAGCTGTACTGGTCCTGTTATTGGGCCGGTTTTTGATTCAAAGAATTAATTTCTTGAGACAGTATAATATTCCTGAACCAGTAGTAGGCGGGTTGATTGCTGCGCTTATTGCTTACCTGCTCCATAATTTTCTTAATATGAGTATAAATTTTGACAGTAATGTACAGAATATTTTTATGCTCATGTTTTTCTCGTCAATCGGTTTGAGCGCGAGTTTAGTCAAACTGAAGAAGGGCGGCGGGGCCTTGCTGGTATTTCTGGTTTGTGTAGCTTTCTATGTACTTGTACAAAATGCAATTGGCATGAGTCTGGCAACTTTATTAGGACTTGACCCGCTCATCGGCTTGATTGCCGGATCAATTACTTTAACAGGTGGTCATGGAACAGCAGGTGCCTGGGGAGAGATTCTGGAAACCGAATATGGCATTCAGGGAGCGATTGTGCTTGGTATGGCCAGTGCGACATTTGGTCTTATTATTGGGGGAGTGATGGGTGGTCCGGTCGCTAAATTTCTAATCCGGCGTCATCAACTGGCAGAAGAAATTCCCTATAACCAGCGTGATGATGAAACACCTCCTGGGCTTGAAACAGATGTTGCGCCGTTCGAGTATCCACGTAAAACCCGATTGATTACTGCCAGTAATGCAGTGACTACGCTTGGTATGTTTGCCTTCTGTATTTATGCTGCTAACTGGATGACTGATATCAGTGCAGGACAATGGTTTGAACTGCCTACTTTTGTTTGGGCACTGGCCACAGGAGTATTGCTGCGTAATATTCTGGAAAATGTTTTTAAAGTAAATATTTTTGATCGGGCTATTGATGTATTTGGCAATGCTTCATTATCTGTTTTTCTGGCAATTGCTTTGCTATCACTTCAACTCTGGTTACTGGCAGATCTGGCAGGCGCCCTGGTTGTAATACTCATTGCGCAAACAGCAGGGCTTGCCTTATTTACTATTTTTGTGACTTACCGCTTTATGGGTAAAAATTATGATGCTGCGGTTTTAAGTGCAGGGCATTGTGGTTTCGGTATGGGGGCTACACCTACAGCCATTGCCAATATTCAGGCAGTCACCAATACTTATGGCCCATCACACAAGGCTTTTCTAGTAGTACCATTATGTGGAGCATTTTTTGTTGATATTATTAATGCGGTGGTAATTCAGGGCATATTATCTTTCTTCTAATTTTCATTTAAAAAATAGACCTAATTTAAAGGTCTATTTTTTTATATTCAGTATACGCAGACTATAAATTTAAAACCAAAAGCATATAGCGACTCACAGGCCAGTTGATATCAAATCTCTTATAATAATTTATAGGTTTGTATATGCATTTAACTGGTATATAAAGATTACAGGGTTAGCATTAAACCATTATGATCGGCTTGCTTTAAGGGTAGGAATGATTATTTAGCTTTATAAAATAAGCTATTAACCTAGGTAAATTAGTAGATTTCAATATAATGGGAAGAGCGAAAGAAAGTTAAATATTCTATCTTATTTTGATTTTTTAACTGTTTGAAAATATAAAGAATAAAACTAAGTGTAATACTGTCTGAATTAAAAAACCTTCATAAAAAATAAAATAGCCAATTGTAAACAGGCTAAAGCTGGCATCAATCTGATTTTTCTGCTTGTTATCTTCAACCGGCTGAGTTTTTTCCAGAAATCTATTCTGGCCAGTTTTTCCTTGTCCATAGTCTTTTTCTGCAAATTAATATTCATATTTTGTCTTGGTACCCGAGTAGTCAAGAATATTGGCTTAATAAAATATTCATCCTGATTTTTATTAATAGAATTAACTTATTTATGAATAATAAAGAAAAATTATAATTGAGTAAAACTAATTAAATTCATGGTATATTGAATTTAATTCATTTGAATATTTTAAGTTTAATTTATGCTTGAGATTCGTCACTTAAAAACTTTACTGGCTTTACGTGAACATGGTTCGCTGGTGGCTGCTGCTAATGATTTATGCCTTACGCCGTCAGCAATTTCTCATCAGTTAAAGGAACTGGATCACTGGTATGGAACTGAAGTAGTAAATCGCCGAAGTCGCCCGGTAACTTTTTCTAATGTTGGACAGCGCCTGTTACGGCTGGCAGATGATGTTCTGCCACAGATACAGCTTGCGCAAAGTGATATAACCCGTATTGTTCATGGACAAACTGGGCGTATTATATTTTCTTCAGAATGTCATAGCTGTTTCGACTGGCTAATGCCACTTCTCAACCAGTATCGTCATCAGTACCCAGATGTAGATCTGGATTTTGCTTCCGGGTTTGAAGCTAACCCTCATGATCTTTTGCAAACTGCCGAGTTTGATCTGTTAATTACAGCTGATCCGATTGCTCTAAAAGGGGTGGAGTATTTTCCAATTTTTGAGTATGAATCTCGTCTTGTGCTTGCCAGTACCCATCCACTGGTCCGTGTTGAGCAAATTACGATACAGCAACTGGCTGAGGAAACCTTGATTACTTATCCGGTCGATAAACACCGGCTGGATATTATGGCAAAACTGTTTATTCCTGCCAATATTCAGCCCAAACACATCCGTACTACCGATCTGACCCAGATGCTGATTCAGCTGGTTGCCAGCGGACGCGGTATAGCAGCTTTACCAGACTGGGTGGTCAATGAATATGAACAGAAAGGCTGGGTCATCAGCCGTCGTCTGGAATGTGCGGGAGAGAAAGGCCTGAGACGGACTTTATATGCGGGTTATCGTACTGAAGAGAAGGAAAAGGACTATTTTGCAGGCTTTTTAAAACAGCTGCAGAAATTCTCTCATCAGCGTACACATTACTATATGTAAGTTAACCTCATGTTTAAGATGTACCAATAATAATAGATAACAGGCCTGCTGCAATTAGCGGGCCGACCGGTACTCCACGTAATACCGCTACACCGGCAACTGTTCCAATTAACAGACCAGCCACGACATCTGGCTGGTTAGACATCAGTTTTACACCACGTCCACCGAGCCACGCTACCAGTAACCCGATTCCAATTGCCAGTAATGATTTCAAACTTAGAAAAGATTTTAAAATACTTTCGCCTGGAATTTTACCGCTAGCGATCGGCGTAAGCACACCAATAGTTAAAATAATAATGCCAATATTTAAACCATGTTGCTGAAGATAGGGAAAAAACTGCTCTAGTGGCGTCATTTTGAAAATGATCAGTACCCCGGCTGCAATAGTGACAGCAGTATTATGACTAAAAATACCACAAGCCAACAAAACCAAAAGAACCATCAGGTTTACATCAAGTTGGGACATCATAAGCAAGTCAAACGTTGGGAGAAACGGACACCCATTGTACTCTCTTTCCTTAAAGGCGCTAGGGCAGGTTAAAGCTTGAGAAACGCAAGTAACCAAGACAGATCGCTAATATCAACTATGCTGTGTTTAACTAAATACTTTAAAAGGCTATAAATATTTTAAAAATAAAGAAGCTCTCCCTGAATTTCAATATGTTCAATAAAAAATTTTAACTTATATGGTTCACTTTCCAATAGTTACGATCTGCTACTTTTCATATTGTTTAAGATCAAAAAAGAAAATAATAAATTACTTATTTTATTTACCACAAGAGAGCAGATAACAATCATCAGCACATTCTTGGTAGAACTTAGCTAAAATAAACCGATTATTTTGGAGAATATCTCATGTTGCTGGAAAAAATATTGCAATCTCAAGGTTTTGGTTCACGAAAATATTGCCAGCAACTGATTAAAAGTGGAGCGATCAGTGTAAATCACGAAATTTGTGTAGATACTAAAGCAAAATTTGACCTGAAAAATTTTACTTTTAAGGTACATGGTGAAGAGTTTGAATATCGGGAAAAAGTATATATCGCATTAAATAAGCCACAAGGTTATGAATGTTCTCATCAGGCCCAATACCATTTTAGTGTATTTGATTTATTTGATCCCACTCTCCTTAATCGTGGAATCCAGTGTGTAGGCCGGCTCGATCAAGATACAACCGGGTTACTGTTGTTGACAGATGATGGTCAATTTCTACAGGCTCTGACACATCCACGTAAACATGTGGCAAAAGTATATGATTTGATAACGGTCGACCCTATTACGCCAGAACAGATCCGATTGCTGGAACAGGGCGTAGAGCTTCGTAATGATGGTATATTTAAAGCAAGCAATATAACGCAAAACAGTTCTCATCAGTTGAGTCTGGCGATTCATCAAGGTGTCTACCATCAGGTAAAACGTATGCTAGCTGCGGTAGGTAATAAAGTCGAAAAATTGCACCGTAGTAAAATCGGAGAACTTGAATTACCTATGCTTGCCGAAGGAGAATGGACTTATCTGGACCAGACACAGATTGAACTGGCAAAGTCACGTATGGTGCCATAGTAAAGTCTATCCAAAAGCTGAATCTAGGTTTTATGTATATAGGCTTGGCATGAAAAATTAATCAGACTTTGTCACTTTCCCCTAAAAGAGCATTGAGCTCTTCAAATAAGTCAGCATCATTCTCATCATCTGGTTGATAGGCTGGAGAAAGGGGAGCAGTTGCGTGCTCACTTTTCATCTTACGCAATTTGGTCAGCTGTTCCATATTAATACTGGGATTTTCAATTGCGAAAGGAATAGATTTGGTCAGTACGACTTGCTTGAAAAAAAGGCGGACTGCCTGTGCTGGTGTAATTCCCAATTGCTTAAAAACTGCAAAAGCCTGTTTTTTTTCTTGTGAGTCAAGTCGGACTTGATAAACTTCCGTTTTCCGCATGAATAATAACCAAGTTAGGAGAAAGAATTTTAGCTGTATTTTAACGCTACAAAATGTATTTTCAACGCTTTATATCAAGTAAATAATTTTTTTGTCATTACAGGTAAATTACAATAGCAGGTCAAATCCTGACTGATAGGTTTTTTTAACTAAATCTACAGGATCAATAAATGTTATTTCTTTAGCTAGTAGCTGCAAGGGCGCTGTAAAATCGTTATCTGATTTGTGCTGAACGATAGGATAAAAACTGTCATTTTGAATAGGTATTCCCAGATGATTTAGATGAACCCGTAACTGATGTTGTTTGCCTGTGCGTGGCTTCAACTGATATTTTGCCCAGTGAGCTCGAACATCTAAAAGATCAATCAATGTTTCTGTATTAGACTCTCCCTCCACTATCTGCATAGTATAAAAAGGTTCACCTTTGTCGAGACGCAGTTTTAGGTTTATCGGGAAATTAAGGTCGGGCTTAAAAGGCGCCACGGCATGGTAAGTCTTTTCTACCTTACGTTCAGCAAAGAGCTTCTGATATAAACCACGTGTTTCAGGACGTTTTGAAAAAAGTACTACACCTGCAGTTTCACGGTCGAGTCGATGAATAGGGGTGAGAGTCTCTATTCCGGTTTGTTTTTTCAAACGAACCAATAATGTTTCTTGTACATACTGCCCGGTTGGGCTCATCGTAAGGAAATGCGGTTTATCGACCACCAAAAATTCATCTGTTTCATGCAAGATGTGATGCTCAAATGGCACAGGTGTTTCCTTGGAAAGAAAACGATAGTAATAAATATGCTGATTTCCCTCATAAATACTATCAATCCTTAATTTCTGCCCATGTGTCGTATAAACCAGCCCGTCCTCGAAACGCTGCATCCATTCATTCGCATTAATATGCGGAAACTGCTGGGTTAAATGTTCATAGATGGTATTTGCCTGAGATTTTAGTGGCAGAAATACTTTACTGGCGCTAACACCATCGATCATGGGAGGTATAAAAACTGTACTAAAAGGTTTATTCATGAGAGCAATAATATATAGACAATAAGAACTGATCTTTATAAAGACCGGTCAAGATTAAAATTAATGAATATAGTATAGGGCAGCATAGGCTTTAAGGCGGGGCAATGCTATCATAATTGCAAGATTGGAACATGATGTGAGCCTTATGCAGTATACTTTTAGCCTGACTTTAAATAGTGAAGATGATACACAAAAGCTGGCTCAGGTACTGGCTCAGCATTTTAATTCAGGTGTTGTATATCTGGTCGGAGATTTGGGTGCCGGCAAGACCACACTCAGCCGTTATTTTTTGACAGCATTGGGCCATCAGGGTGCTGTAAAAAGTCCTACCTATACTTTGGTCGAGCCTTATACGATACAAGGTCGTGATGTTTTTCATTTTGATTTATATCGTCTGCATGACCCTTACGAGCTGGAACTGATGGGGATCCGTGATTATCTGGAAATTCCGGATGCGCTGTTTTTATTTGAATGGCCTTCCAAAGGTGGAAGTGAAATTCCGCAAGCTGACCTCATTATTGATATTTTAAAATCAGACGATGACCTGCAACGTCAGGTAAGTATTTCAACTGAATCGGCTGAGCTGTTTAATAAATTACGGGAAAAAATGAATGTCGCATGATGAAAGCGGTTTGCGCCGTATTCATACGCTTGATGCTGCTCTTGCAAACCAGATTGCTGCAGGTGAGGTAATTGAGCGGCCTGCTTCTGTGGTTAAGGAGTTACTGGAAAACTCGATTGATGCTGGTGCTACCGAGCTGATTATCCGGGTCGCCCAAGGTGGCAGTACTCTAATTGAAATTATTGACAACGGACGTGGAATACATCCTGAAGATCTTGCACTGGCAGTGATGCGACATGCAACCAGTAAAATCCAGTCTGCTGAAGACTTATATGCAATAGCCAGCTTGGGGTTTCGGGGTGAAGCCTTGGCTTCAATTGCTGCGGTATCACGCTTGAGTTTATGCAGTAGTCAAGATGACTCAGGTATTGGCTATCAGGTCGAAGTTAATGGTACTGCTTTTGATCACCAGGAGATTCAGGCAGTCGCAGCACAAAAAGGGACGCACATTCGTGTACAGGACTTGTTTTTTAATGTGCCTGCCCGTCGGAAGTTTTTGAAAAAACCGACCACCGAGTTCGGGCATATTGAGGAAATCGTCCGTCGCATGGCGCTTACGCATTTTGATGTGCGTTTCGTTCTTGAACATAATGACAGTATCCGTTTAAACCTGCCAATTGCTGATAGTGGAGAGCTGCGCTCTCAACGTGTCCAGCAGTTGCTGGGTCGCTCATTTACTGAAAATGCTTATTGGATTGATGCGCAAAGTATTAACATGCATCTTTCGGGTTGGCTTGGTCATCCATCTGATGCGCGTCCTCAGGCAGACTTGCAGTATGTCTATGTAAACGGAAGAATTGTAAAAGATAAAACCATCTCACATGCATTACGTATGGCATATGATGGTATTTTGCATGGCCATCAGCATGCAGGATACTTATTGTTTCTGGAAGTCGACCCAGAAAATGTCGACGTGAATGTTCATCCTACAAAACATGAAATCCGTTTTCTAAATCAACGTGAAGTTCACGAATTTGTGCGGCACTATGCAAAAGAAACCTTATCACAGTTCCAAACTGCAACTGCTGACCTTGCCCAAGCAATGAAAGCTGAATCAGTTATACATACCACGACTGGTTCTTATAACCCACAGCCGCGTCACCAGGAACAGTTTCAGTTACATCGTCCGACACAGCCCGAGGCTTCAGCTCTGGGCATAGCAGCTCCCCAAACTGAAATATCTACCGAATTACTGACCGAATTTAAGGCGAGTGCACCGCGTACTGTACAATATGCACCCCAGCGGCCTTATGCCGGCTCTCAGCAGTTAAATAACGCCTTAAAGAGTTATCTGTCACCATTAAGGGAAGAGAGTACTCAAGCGCCTGTTATTCCGGCTGCATCGGTAGTATCGGATCATGTAGATGAATTTCCATTGGGAATTGCAATTGCTCAACTGCATGGTATTTATATTTTGGCACAAAATACTGAAGGTTTAATTATTGTTGATATGCATGCAGCCCATGAGCGGATTTTGTTACAGCAAATGAAATCTGCCTGGGATCAATCTGAATTCTGGATAGCACAGCAATTACTCATTCCTAAAGTTGTTTCAATTACGCGTATGCAGGCAGCACGTATTGAAGAGTTGAAACCACAACTGGAACGTTTGGGGCTGGATATAGACCAGTATGGAGATGAGCAGGTGATAGTAAGAGGTGTTCCTGCTATTTTACAAAAAGCCGACTTCAATACATTAATACCTGAACTTTTAAATGATCTTGACCCAAGTGATGAAGCGCGCGGTCTTACGCAAAAACGTGACCAGATTCTGGCTGGTATGGCGTGCCATGGAGCAGTACGTGCACATCGGCAACTTAGTCTCTCTGAAATGAATGCATTGCTTCGTCAAATGGAACAAACTGAATTTGCCAGCCAGTGTAATCATGGCCGTCCAACTTGGCGTGCGTTTCCTTTAACTCAATTAGATAAATTATTTGCTCGAGGAGAGTAGTTGTACATGTCTAGCGTACTACCCGTCATCAATTTAATGGGCCCAACGGCAAGCGGTAAGACGACGCTGGCATGTGAGCTGTATGAACAGGGCGGATTTGAACTGATATCTGTTGACTCGGCACTAATTTATAAAGATATGGATATTGGTACAGCCAAACCTACCAAGGAAGAGCAGACTCTTTATCCGCATCATCTGATCGATATTATTAGCCCACTAGAAGTATATTCAGCTGCACAGTTTGTGGAAGATGTTTGTCCGCTCATTGATGATATACATGCCAGAGGAAAAACACCTATACTGGTAGGTGGAACTATGCTCTACTTTAAAGCTTTACTTGAAGGTCTTTCAACTAATCTACCAAATGCAGATCAGGCTATCCGTAAAACTATTGAGCAAAAGGCTGAATACGAAGGCTGGGAAGCAGTCTATGCTGAACTATGTGAAGTAGATCCTTTAGCGGGACAAAAATTTAGAGTAAGTGATAGACAGCGTATAACTCGTGCACTGGAAGTTTTTTATATCACTGGCCAGCCTATTACAAAACTACAGGCCGAACAGCCAAAAAATTTACCATATCGTTACACATTTCATAATCATGCCCTACTACCTAATCGATTAGAATTGCATGAGCGCATTGAGAAAAGATTAAAAAAAATGTGGGAAATCGGATTTTTAAATGAAGTAGAGATATTGATTAAAAAATACGATTTAAATGAAAACTTGCCTTCAATGCGTAGTGTAGGATACCGCCAAGTAATCGATTTTCTATTAAAAAGTGATAAAACTATTAAAAGTAAACATGAAATGGAGGATAAGACCTTATTTGCAACACGACAACTGGCAAAACGTCAATACACTTGGTTACGCTCTTTGCAAGAATTACACCAATTTAAAACTTACGAGACGCTTAAGCAGGCTCAACAAGACTTGCGAAACTGTTATAGATAAAGCAAAATTTAACTACTGTCTTTTTTATAATTTTTAATTGAAAAATAAAGATAGTTTTTTGCGCTGATTTTAATTTTTTTGGAGTTATAAAATGTCTAAAGGTCAAACTTTACAAGATCCGTTCTTGAATTCTCTCCGTAAAGAACGTATTCCTGTTTCTATCTTCCTTGTTAACGGTATTAAGCTACAAGGTCATATTGAATCTTTTGACCAGTATGTTGTTTTATTGAAGAATACTGTAAGCCAGATGGTTTATAAGCATGCGATTTCTACAGTAGTTCCAGCGCGTAATCCTCGTCCTGCAGGTGCACCTGCAGGAGCTCAAGGAGCTGGCGGCTTTGGTGGCGGACAAGGCAGTGGCTTTGGCGGCGGTCAAGGCGGTGGCTTTGGTGGACAAGGCGGCTTTGGTGGAGGCCATCAAGGTGGCTTTGGCGGCGGTCAAGGCGGTTTTGGCGGCGGCCAATCGACTTCAGGCTTCGATAATGACTCGAAATTTGAAGATAGCCAAGATGACGATACCAATAATCGTTAATTTATAAGTAATAAAAAAAGCTCCTTAAAAAAGGAGCTTTTTTTATTAATCAAACATTGACTTAAAAATTTTAAGTTTAGTTATTAAAAAAGACACTGGTAACAGTGTCTTTTTTAGCTTAACTAGGAGTTACTGTCCAGATTAGGTTGTTTGATTTCAACATAAGCATTGGCACGCAGTTCACGTAGCCAGCTATCAAGCTCGGTTTCAAACTGCCGCTCACCCAGAATTTGGCGGGCCATACGTTCTTGGTATTCTTCTGTCATATCCTGCTGACGAGCATCTGTCACCTGTAAAATATGCCATCCAAACTGGGTCTGGAAAGGAGCACTAACCTGGCCGACAGGAGTACTTTTCATTTTTTCTTCAAACTCAGGCACCATTACACCAGGGCTTACCCAGCCCAAACTACCACCGTCACGTGCTGATCCAGTATCTGTTGAAAAAGTAGAAGCTAATACTGTGAAATCCTCACCAGCTTTAAGACGATTATAAATATTATCAATCATGTGTTTAGCATTTTCTGGACTGACCACTTCAGATGGCTGAATCAAAATATGACGGGTCTGATACTGAGGGACTAATGCTTTTTGTTCACTTGTCTTACGTTCTAATACTTTTAGAACATGCACACCATCACGTGCCGGAATCAGTTCGGTAGTTTGGCCGACAGGTAAGGCACTTACGCGAGCTGCAAGTTCGGCAGGTATGTCTGCTAGGCTGCGAAAGCCCATATCTACACCTTCTACCTGAACCTTAGCATCTGAATATTGCTTACTGATAGCCTGAATGTCATTGCTTGTGTTTAAAGCATTTTTTACTTGCTGCGCAATACTTTCAACATTAGCAGTCTGCTTGTCTTTGGGAGTAATCCGGGCATGAATGACATGGACCTGACTACCCAGTGCCGCCTGACCTTGTGGAGATTTCAGGAAATTCTCTACATCTTGGTCGCTGATTTTGATGCGGGACATAACCTGTTGCTGGCGAAGACGATTAATTGCTAAATCTTCAGCAATACGGTTACGTAATGATTCATATGTTCCTGGAGCCATAGCATCAAGCTTTTGCTGAAAGGCTTCTAGGGTTTTTGTGCCGGACTGACTGGCAACCTTCATCACTGCTTCATTTAAACTCTTTTCATCAGGTTTAACGTTATAGCGTCGCACCTGTTCAAGCTGGGCCTGACGCAAAATCAGCTGGTCCAAAGCCTGTTTTTCCAGAAACTCCTGTGGAGGAACTTCACGTTTCTGGGTTTCCAGCTGATGTTTAAGTTCAGCTACGCCTTGTATCAAATCACTTTTTAAGATGACACCATTGTCCACAATCGCAACAACCTCATCTACAGGTTGTGCAAAGCTTTGCATTGATGAAGAAATGACTAAGGCAAGCGCAGTGGCTTTAAAGAATTGTTTAAAATACTTTGTCTTCATTAACGTTGTGTCCAAGATTGATTAATTTTACTAAAACCTAAAACGCGACTTTCAAGTAAAGAGGCCAGTTTATTATTTAGCCCCCCTAATCCCTTGAGGGTGAACTCGGCCATAACAGCGCGTTTCGGTTTAACACCCGGCTCATTGATGTCATCTAGATCATTATAATAAGAGCGGCCATATACTGACACGCCCCAACAGCAGGATTCATAATTTACACCGAGCAGATATTCACGTGCTACATCCTGATCAATGTCATATTGCACATGGCCCATAATACGCCAATTGTTATAAACAGGTTGTATAAACGATGCAACCACCTGGTCATAGCTGTCTTGGCGGTTTGGAATATCTTTGCGGTAAAAATAGCCAAGATTGTAAAGATTGCCCTGATTACCGGTGTAGTAAACCTGAAAATCTCGCTGCGAGTTTTCACCATTAGACATCCAGGCTGAATTGGCGCTAATTGTGAAATTCTGATTCAGCTGGCTACTCAGGCTGAGTACCGGACCCGTACGTTTTTCTTGGTCCAGCTCATCCTCATTATATAAAGTTACTCTGCGGTCTTCAAAGAAGTAGCTTTGTCCTACACTGGCACGCAGTCTTTCCAAACCTATCTGATCCATCAGGCTGTATGTTACGCCCAGAGAAAGAAAATTATTGTCTTCTAAGCGGTCATGTCCATAAAAGCGGTAAGGATTGAACAACTGGTCATAACTGATAGAAGCTGTAGTCGTATCAAAGTTTGGATAATCATTCTGATCTTTATACGGCGCATAAGCATAGAAAAGGCGCGGAGAAATACTTTGCAGGAAAGTTCCTTCTTTCTCAAACAGTAGGCCGGTATCGAGTGTAAATTGCGGTACTGCTACACTTTTTGTCAGAGAATCTGCTTCAATATCACGGTCTTCACGAGAGTCGCGATCATAGAAAGTGTTAATAGAGCGGAAAGATACTTCCGGAATTACAAAGGACCATGGATTGCGGTAGTTGTAACGAACCGCAAATTGGTTATAGATACGGGTACCACTACTTTCCAGAACATCTGAATCATCATTAATTGATTTTTTAAAATAGCCGGTATCATTGTTGAATTCATACTGTAGGCCCTGAGGATTTCCCCCGACGTAATTCAGCAGGAATTGAGGAAGTCGAGCGTACGGCCGGTCTTCATCCTTAATGTCTTTATCCAGTGTCTGAAAGTCTTCGACCTTAAGTTGAGCTCTCAAGCCTGGAATCTGGTTGCGATAGTTAATTACCCAGGCGCGGCGCTGGTTCAGATCGGTTTTGCTGTTTGGACTTGAATCCAGGTCGGCGAAATAGTCTTTATCAGAGACATAATTATATTCAAGATTGGTTGACCAATACGGGTTAATGACCCAGTCATGTAAAAAATGGAATTCTTTACGGTCTTCATCGTTATATTCTTTATCAGAAGGAAGATAACCTCCCCAAACACGCCCCTCACCAAAGTTTTCAGTTAAATAGCGGAACTCTCCCTCAGCCATAGGGCCACGATCAGCAAGATAGCGTGGTGTAATGGTCGCATCATAATTTGGTGCAAGATTGAGATATACCGGGACAGAGAGCTCTAGTCCACCGTCATTTGAGAAACCGAACTGGGGGTTTAAAATACCAGTTGTACGCCGGTCATCAATTGGGAAATTGAAGTAGGGCACAGCCAGCACAGGTGTATTTTTTACATATAATTTTGTTCCGGTTGTTACCCCGCGCCCGGTCTCCTGATTGAGCTCGATCCGGTCAGCCTGCAGCCTCCAGGCTGGTGCTTCACCTGGCGGGCAGGTGGTATAACTGGCATTACTGAGTATTGCAACTGTAGGGGAGGTTCGTTCAATTTTCTCTGCATGACCATGAGCATGCTGTTGCTCTGCAATATAAAAACTATTGTTCAGGTCGCCCGTCTGTGTTTTGAGGTTATAGTTAATCTGGTCACTTTGTGCTAGCAGCCCACCTTGAGCCAGTTGTACCCGACCTTGTGCATTCGCATAGGTTTGTGTCTGGTCAAGAGTGACTTTATCTGCACGGATGCTGCGCCCTTCTTGATCAATTACCACATTACCTTCAAGTGTCGAATCACCTTGCGGATTGTAATAGCCATAATCAGCAGTAATCACAGAGGTGACCTTGTCTGGATCAGGTGCGTTATTGTCCGGACTAACTGGTGTAATCCATGTGCCCTGACAAAATGCAGAACTTAAGGCCTGAGTATTTCTTAACTGTGCCTCAGGTGCACTTTTGTCAACATAATATTGTTCAAAAAACTGTTGCCCTGGGTAAGCTTCATTAATGCTTTCTTTGAGCTGGTTATTGCTTACTGTTGAAAAGGGTTCTGACTGCTCTGCATAACTTGATATGGAGCTACCACATAAAAGGGTCAAAATAGCAGTCGCTAAAGGATTAAATTTAAACTTATGCTTCATTTGTCTCATTAACCAAGTATGCTTTTCGCAATTAATTATTGTGGCATCATAGAGAAAAAGTGCAGAACTAGCTACACTTAATCCTTTAAAAAACTCAGCCTGTTTTAGATTTTATTGCAAATGAATACACAACGTGAACAATTGATACAAACATGGATTACAACTGTACTGAACTCGGATGAGTTTGAGCTTAATTTTTTAGCAGGTGATGCCAGCTTTCGCCGCTATGCACGTATAAAATATCAGAATAAAAGTTATATGCTCATGGATGCGCCGCCAGAAAAAGAAGACTGTGCTCCATTTGTTCATATAGATGAATTTTTTGCTGCTCATGGAGTGCGGGTGCCGCAGATTATGGCAAAAAATCTGGAACAGGGATTTTTACTGCTGGAAGATTTTGGTGATGTACTGCTTTCTACCTTGCTAAATGAAGAGACTGTAGATCAATATTATTTGCAGAGTTTCAAGCAACTGGTACAGCTGCAATCAATTGACGGAAAAGGCCAGTTTCCGCTTTATTCTCAGGAGAAATTACTGTCTGAAATGCAGTTGCTGACAGACTGGATGCTGCCTGCCTTAAGTATTGTACCCTCTCCGCAAGAACAGAAAATTATTGATCAGACATTTAAATTTTTATCTGAAGCTGCTTTAAGTCAGCCACAGGTGATCGTACATCGTGATTTTCATAGCCGTAACTTAATGAAACTTGAAGATGGGCAAGAGCTAGGGATTATCGACTTTCAGGATGCGGTAATTGGTGCAGATACTTATGACCTGGTCTCCATTACCCGTGATGCTTATGTACAGTGGCAACCAGAGCGTGTATATCAATGGTTCAGGACATTTTATGAGCTTTTGCCGGCCAGCACAAAACTGAACCGTACCTTTGAAGACTTTAAGCGTGATGCTGACCTCATGGCAATTCAACGGCACATTAAAATACTAGGTATTTTTGTGCGTCTGTTTGAGCGTGATGGTAAGGCGGGTTACTTAAAAGATCTCCCTCGTGTGATGTGGTATCTGTTAGAAGAAAGTCAGGGCTATACTGAACTTGAAGCGTTTGCGGAATTTATACGTCAGCGTGTGATGCCTGCTTTTACCCAAAAATACGGAATATATGAGGTGGCTGCCTGATGAAAGCAATGATTCTGGCAGCGGGACTGGGTAACCGGATGCGGCCACTCACACTGACCACGCCCAAGCCTTTACTGGAAGTTGGCGGGAAGCCACTTATAGTCTGGCATCTTGAGAAATTACAGCGTATCGGTGTTCGTGATATTGTCATCAATACGGCATGGCTGGGCGAAAAGCTAGTTGATGCTCTAGGTGACGGTTCAGCCTTTGGAGTCAATATCCTCTGGTCACATGAGGATGAAGGACTGGAAACGGCTGGTGGAATTATCAATGCTTTACCTCTGCTAGGTCAGGAGCCGTTTATTCTGGTCAATGGTGATGTCTGGACTACGATGGACTTTGCGCCTTTGCTGCAGACTGAGTTAACTGGACATCTTGCACATTTGGTACTGGTTGACAATCCGCCTCAGCATCCTCAGGGTGATTTTATATTATCTCAGGGGCATGCCTATACCTTTGCACAGGCGAAATCTGGTGAGGCACTGACTTATAGTGGTATTGCTGTTCTTTCGCCAGAGCTGTTTCTTGGACTGGAACCTGGTAAGCGTCCACTTGCCCCGCTATTAAAAGAAGCTATGCAACAGCAACAGGTGAGTGCTGAAAAAATGCAGGGAATCTGGGTTGATGTGGGTACACCAGAGCGTTTGAATGCTCTAGATCAGCAAATTCAGCAGGGCTTGTATGACCAAATGCATAATCACTAGTCATTAGATACTGTGTCATGAACTAGAAATCGGTATACTTCACTTAATTTTTTTGAGATGTTGCTTGTTTATGCATCCGTTTTTCCAAGAGTTAAAACAGGGCAGTCAGGCCTTGGGGCTAAGCTTGAATGATGAGACTTTAGGTCTGTTACTGCAGTATCAGGATGCACTGGTACTCTGGAATAAAGCCTATAATCTGACAGCAATCCGTGACCCGAAAGAAATGCTGGTAAAGCATCTACTGGACAGTTTAAGCATCTTGAAAGATCTGCCGTCTGGACGTCTGCTGGATATTGGTACCGGAGGTGGCATGCCAGGCATGATTATTGCCTTGTGTCAGCCAGAACGTGAATGTGTATTGCTGGATTCAAATGGCAAAAAAATCCGTTTTCTCAAACAGTTTATTGCTGACCTGAAACTAAAAAATGTGATTGCAGTGCAAACCCGTGTAGAAAATGAAGAAAGTATTCATGAGCTTGGCCAGTTTGATGTGATCACCAGCCGTGCATTTGCGTCACTAACAGATTTTGTGTTGGCTTCAGAACCTTATATGCATGGTGGAAGTGTGATTGCCTCTATGAAAGGGTTAGTTCCACATGAGGAAGTCGCTACTCTTGCAGAAAACTTTTCTTGCCAGATTATTGAACTGCAAGTTCCACGACTGGATGAACAGCGGCATCTGCTTTTATTAAAACGTATTTAAAAGATTTTTAGGATTGGGGTTAGCATGGCTCAGATTATTGCGATTGCAAACCAGAAAGGTGGCGTAGGAAAAACCACAACTGCCGTCAACCTGGCAGCTTCTCTTGCAGTATTAAAAAAACGTGTATTGCTGATAGACATGGATTCACAGGGCAATGCGACGATGGGTTCTGGCGTGCAGAAAAATGATCTGCTTTATTCAGTTACAGATGTACTGCTGGGTGAAGTACCCATTGAAACGGCAATTACCAAAGCAGAAGTAGGTTATAAAGTTCTTGGAGCCAATCGTGACCTTGCTGGGGTAGAGCTGGCGATCGCTGAACAGCCAGGCCGTGAATATATTTTGCGGGAAGCTTTAAAAGATATTGAAAAGTCTTATGATTATATCATTGTTGATTGTGCACCTAGTCTGAGCTTGATCACCGTTAATGCGCTTGCTGCAGTGCAGGGTGTTGTCATTCCGATGCAGTGTGAGTATTACGCGCTTGAGGGATTGGCAGATCTCACGCAGACAATTGACCGTATTCAGCAGGCGCTTAATCCTGACCTGCAAATTGTGGGTGTGTTGCGTACCATGTATGATGCCCGAAATGCCCTGACCCGTGATGTTTCGGCTGAACTGGAACAGTATTTTGGCAAAAAACTCTACGAGACGGTTATTCCACGTAATGTTCGACTGGCTGAAGCACCAGCGCATGGTTTGCCTATCATTTATTTTGAGAAAAGTTCTAAAGGTGCAGTAGCTTATTTGAATCTTGCAGCCGAAATTCTTAAAAAGACCAAGCTAAAAAAAGGAAGTAATGCATGACCACCAAAAAGCGCGGATTGGCCAAAGGCCGTGGTTTAGATGCCTTACTGGGTTCGATTCAAAAAGAGAAGTTGCAGCTAGAAGCTCAATCACTGGATCATGGACAGCTTAAACAGATTGATGTGCATCTGCTTAAGCGGGGTGAATACCAGCCGCGCCGTTTTATTGAAGAAAAAGATCTGCAGGAACTGGCCGCTTCAATTGAGAAGCATGGGGTTATGCAGCCGATTGTTATACGCCCGGTTGATGATGAAAAGCGTCCCTATGAAATTATTGCAGGAGAACGCCGCTGGCGTGCAGCGCAGCTGGCGGGGCTGACTGAAGTACCGGCAATTGTTCGTGACTTAAATGACCAGGTAGCAATTGCGCTTGCCTTGATCGAAAATATTCAGCGCCAGGATCTGAATCCAATTGACCAGGCAATAGCATTACAGCGTTTTCATGATGAATTCGGTTTAAGCCATCAGGAAATAGCCGAAACAGTAGGCAAGGCCCGTACTACCGTAAGTAACCTGTTGCGTTTGCTGAGCCTGGCTGAGCCAGTAAAAGACTTTATGCAACAAGGTTTGCTGGATATGGGACATGCGCGTGCAATCCTGACCCTAAAATCTAAAGATCAGTTAAAAGCTGCTGATACCGTTATTGAAAAAAGTCTTTCAGTCCGTCAGACCGAGCAACTGGTGCGTGAGTGGAACACACCAAAACAGGAAAAAAATAAAACGTCAATGTCAGCTGATCTTGAGCAGCTCACCCAGCGGCTTTCTGAACGTTTCAGTGCAGATGTCAAAATTGATTACAACAAGCAAGGTAAAGGAAAACTGGTGATCCATTATCATTCGCTTGATGAGCTTGATGGTATCTTGAATATCTGTCTGGCTGATTAACAGTTTAAAAATATAAAAAGATAGTTTGATTTGGGGTATACAGCATGTGGGAACTTGTTAAAGCTGGCGGCTGGCTAATGCTGCCGCTCGTCGTATGTTCTATTTTTACCATAGCTATTACATTGGAGCGCTTTATCCGTTTAAAGCGCTCTCAAGTGATTCCTGTAGAGCTGATTTTACGTCATCCCCAAGATATTGCTCCAGTAATCGACAGGTTAAGCCATGCCCCAAACCTGCAGGCTAGCACTTTGGGGCAGATTCTGCTGGCAGGCTATGCGAGTCGGCAAGAAAGTGAGCAGTTTGCACGTGCCCAGATGGAAGCGAAAGCCTCTCAGGAAATTGGGTATTTGGAAAAGAATATTAATTTTTTGGGTACCTTGAGCGCAGTAGCCCCATTACTTGGGCTGCTGGGTACGGTGCTGGGTATTATTGAATCTTTTCTGGTGATTGACCTAGGTACGACCAGTAACCCGGGTCTTATGATACCGGGTATTTCTAAAGCCCTGATTACCACTGCTGCGGGTATGCTGATTGCTATTCCTGCATTATTTGCTTATCGTTTCTTTCAAAGATTGGTACAGGAATATGTGGCTGAGCTTGAGCAGCAGTCAACATTATTTCATGCAGCATTGTTCTATAGTAGTACGGCTGGTTCAGAGCTGCGAAAAGTCGGCTAAATAGGTCAAATATCATGAAATTCAAGCGCTCTCAAGTGGAAGATATTCAGATTAACCTGACTCCCATGATCGACTGTCTATTATTTATTCTGGTATTTCTGCTTTTGTCTACGACATTTAATCAGCAAAGCCGTCTTAACCTGACCCTGCCAGATGCACAGGGTGTTCCACCAAAACAATACGATCAAAAAATCGAGGTTATGGTAGACTCTTCCGGCCATTACGCAGTCAATGGGCAAGCTTTGTCCAGTAAAGAAGTGGCTGATTTAAGCGCAGCAATCAAGCAGGTTGCTGAAGACCGGCGTGATTTGATGTTTATTATTGCGGCTGATGCCAAGGCTACCCATCAGGATGTAATCCGTGTGATGGATACGGCCGGACAGCTGGGCTTTGTAAATGTCAATATTAGTACCAAGCTCCCTACCCGAGGTTATTAGTGAAGCAAGATTTTAAAGTTTATGCGCGTCTCCTGTCTTATTTAAAGCCTTACTGGGGGGCAGCTTTACTTGTACTCGTCGGTTTTGGTATTAATGCTTCTACAGAGGTATCAGTTGCCAAGCTGCTTGAATATATCATTAATGCCATTCAGCACCAAAACCAGCAGAATTTAAACTGGTTTCCATTTCTGGTTATTATCTTGATTTTTTTCCGTGGATTGGGGCTATTTATTGGCGGCTACTATACAGCCGTCATCTCACGTAGTCTGATTTTTCAGATCCGGCAAGAGGTGTTTGCCAAACTATTGCGTTTACCTGCCCAGTATTATCTGGACAATAACAGTGGCCAGATTACTGCCAAAATCATGTATAACGTGGAGCAACTTACAGCTGCTTCCTCTGAATCTTTAAAAACACTGGTTCAGTACGGTTTTATTACATTAGGCCTAATTGGTTATCTATTATATACCAACTGGCGTTTAACCATCTGTATCTTGATTTTCGCACCACTGATTGGACTGTTGATCCGCAAAGCGGCTAAACGGATGCGCAAGCTTTCCGTACAGGTGCAAAATACTATGGGTGATATTAACCATGTTGTACAGGAAAGTGTAAATGGCAATGCAGTGGTAAAAGGGTTTGGTGGAGAGACCTTTGAGCAGGAGCGTTTTTATCATCATTCTAATGAAAACCTGAAACGTGGCCTGAAAATGGTCATTGTACAGCAGATGAATAGCCCAATTGTTCAGCTGATCATGGCAATTGCAATGAGTATTATCATCTGGATTGCTTTGCGCCCCCAGGTTCTGGGTAATACTTCAGCAGGCGAGTTTGTCGCCTATATTACAGCGGCCGGATTACTGGCTAAGCCGATCAAGTCTCTAACAGATATTAATGAAAAGTTGCAGCGGGGGATGGCCGCTGCCTATTCAGTATTTGAATTACTGGATATGCCTGAAGAAAAAAATACAGGTGATTTAAAACCTGTACTAAAAGGCAATATTGAATTTAATCAGGTAAACCTGACTTATAGTGATGGCTCACAGGCTATTTATGATTTTAGTCTTAATGTAAAAGCTGGTGAGACAGTAGCATTAGTTGGACGTTCTGGTGCAGGTAAAAGTTCTCTGGTGAATTTGCTGGTACGTTTTCAGGAAATCAGTTCCGGAAAAATTTTACTAGATTGCATCGATATTCAAAAAATCGAACTGACAGCCTTGCGTTCTCAAATCGCAATGGTAAACCAGCAGGTCGTACTATTTAATCGTAGCGTGCGAGACAACATCGCTTACGGCCAGCTACAAGGGGCAAGTGAGGCTGAGATCATTGCAGCTGCAAAAGCAGCCTATGCCCATGATTTTATTATGAGTTTGCCGCAAGGTTATGACACCATTCTGGGTGCACAGGGACTTAATCTTTCAGGTGGTCAGCGTCAGCGTATCGCAATTGCCCGTGCTATTTTAAAAAATGCCCCAATTCTAATTCTGGATGAGGCTACCAGTGCACTCGATAATGAGTCTGAGCATTTCATTCAAAAAGCCTTTGATAAGGCTATGCAGGAACGGACCACTATTGTTATTGCACACCGTTTATCTACTATTGAGAATGCAGACCGGATTGTGGTTATGGATAAAGGCCGTATTGTCGAGCAGGGTAACCATCAGGAACTGATGCAAAAGCATGGCGCGTATTATCAGTTGCATCAGCGTAATTTTGAGGAAAACTGATCCATGTCAATGGCCCGGTTGATTCAAGATGCGTGGAATAAGCAGGCTGCTTGGCTGATTATTTTAAGACCATTGGCATGCTTGTATCGTGGAGGATTTTTGATAAACCGCTGGTTCTATCAGGCAGGTTTAAAGAAAGTCTATCACTCACCTGTGCCGGTTATGGTTATTGGCAATATTACCGTGGGCGGTAGTGGAAAGACACCACTGCTGATTCATCTGACCAAATATTTGCAGAGTAAGCAGGTGCGAGTGGGGGTGATCAGCCGCGGATATGGAGGCAAAGGACCATTTCCAGCACAGGTTTCTGTTCACTCCACACCTGAGCAGGTTGGTGATGAACCTTGCCTGATTGTACAGTCGACCGGTATACCAATGGCAGTAGGCAGCAACCGGCAAGCTAATATTGAACTGTTATTGCAACATCATTCGCTTGATCTGATCATTAGTGATGACGGGCTACAGCATTGGGCATTGGGCCGGCAAATTGAGTGGATTGTACTGGATAATAACCGTGGCCTGGGCAATGAGAAACTCCTGCCAGAAGGATACTTACGCGAACCGAAGAGCCGTCTGCAGAAAGCTACTGTAATTGAACATGCTCAGCATCCTCAGTCTGTATTTAATATGCATCTTGAGTCCGGGCAGCCTTATTTGCTTAATCCTAGTGCAGGAAAAGAGCAGATATTTGATGCCACTCTGGAATTTCATGCAGTTGTAGGTATCGGTTTTCCTGAGCGCTTTTATCAGACGCTCGCTTCACTGGGCATCAACCGGATTTATCATCATGCCTACGCAGATCATCATGATTACCAGCTTAAAGATCTGGAATTTGGTGACTTGAAACCGCTAATTACTACTGAAAAAGATGCAGTAAAAATCCGACAGCTTCTAAAGAGTGTTCCAGAATTTAAAAGACAGATTTGGGTCGTGCCGGTCGATGCAATATTATCTTCTGCCTGTTATGCACTGCTGGAACAACAGCTTGGTCAATATGATATACAGATTTCTTAAGGTCTTTTTATGAAACACATCGTCATCCCTGCACGTTATGCAAGTTCACGTCTGCCAGGTAAACCGCTTCTGGAAATTCATGGACGTCCAATGATTTTACGTGTGGTAGATCAGGCCCGTAAAGTTCAGGGGTTCGATGATTTATGTGTGGCAACTGATGATAAGCGTATTGCAGAGGTGTGTCGGGACGAAAATGTGGATGTGGTGTTAACCCGTTCAGATCATCCATCAGGTACGGACCGCTTGAGTGAAGTTGCACGGATCAAGGGTTGGGGAAGTGATGATATTATTGTTAATATTCAGGGTGATGAACCTTTATTGCCAGCTCAACTGGTACAACAGGTTGCACAGCTATTAATAGATCAGCCCCAATGTTCAATGTCGACTTTATGCGAGCCGATTCATGAGCTTGATGAGTTTCAGCGTGACAGTATAGTTAAAGTGGTAAAAAGCCTTCATGGAGAGGCTTTGTATTTTAGTCGCGCCACTATTCCTTATGATCGTGATGCTGCCCGGCAGACTATACCGCAGTTACATACGCAGGCTTTTCGTCATCTGGGGCTTTATGCGTATCGTGTGAGCCTGCTGCAGGCTTATGTAGGTTGGGATATGGGACTGCTTGAAAAACTGGAAAGTCTAGAGCAGCTGCGTGTACTGGAAAATGGCCATCGTATTGCAATTGCTGTTGCTATGGCTAACTTGCCACCGGGTGTAGATACTCAAGCTGATCTTGACCGGCTAAATGCATTGGATATTTCCTATTTTGAATAACTGCTGGAACAAGTAATATGGAAAATGTTCTTGAGCAATCCCGGATTTATCCTTGGCAGCAACCAGTATGGGAAACACTGACACGGCGTTTTCCTGACATCGGTCATGGGCTACTGTTTTACGGCAAATCCGGCTGTGGTAAAGAAGCTTTTAGCCGGCATTTTCTCGCCTGGATACTTTGCCAAAATAAACAAGCTCAAGGACCGTGTGGGGAATGTAGTAGTTGCCAGTGGTTAAAATCAGATACACATCCCAACTATGTACATATTTCGACCGATGAAGAAAATAAAAAACAAAATGCTAAAATTCGCATTGAAAAAATACGTGATTTACAGCCTTTCGTACAGCAAACCGGTGAGGGCTGGCGCGTTATAATGATTGAGCCAGCTGAAGCACTCAATATTGCTGCGGCAAATGCATTGCTTAAAACTTTGGAAGAACCGGGGGAGCGCATTGTCATTATTTTACTGGCTGATCATTATTTAAAGTTACCGGCAACTATTCGCAGTCGACTGCAGCACTATGCACTGGATCGAATCAGTACTGAACAGGCAGAACAGTATATCCGTCCCAACTTGTCTGACCTGAACCAGCAAAATTTGCAGCTTTTAATGAATCTGTCTAGTGATATGCCTTTACAGGCATTAGAGTTGGCTGATTCTGCATGGTTGCCGAAGCGCCAGGAATTTCTTAAGGATTGGGAAAAACTGGTAGCTCAAAAAAATATGCCGGTATTCTTTGCGTCAAAATGGCATAAAGAGCTGACATTTCCTGAATTTATCACTATGTTTGAATACTTGTTGTGTGATCTGATTTGTGTCAAGCTAAATCAAAACCTGAAGAATGTTGATCTTAACCTGAAGCCAGTTGCTGAACATTATTCGCTTAATGTTTTATTCGAAATCTATTCAGATTTGCAAAAATCCAAGCAGCTTACTGAGCAGAATGTACAGGTTAACTTGGTTCTGGATCAACTGTTCATCAGGCTGATGAATGTTTAAGACTTAAGGGGAAAGTCGATGCAACCACGTATGGGCGGTATTATTCAGGTGAATATACCTGACCGGGCAACCTTGCAGGCCAGTTATATGGGTTTTATTCAGGGTGGTGGCCTGTTTATTCCATCACAACAGCCAGTAAAAATGGGTGAAGAGGTTTTTGTGCTGGCTACTTTGCCTGGACAAGCTCAGAAAGTACCCTTGACTGGTAAAGTCATCTGGATTTCCCGCAAACAGAACGGAATTCGACCTCAAGGTTTCGGAATCCAGCTAAGTGGCGAGAAAGGAATTTATTATAGAAGTGAAGCTGAAAAGCTGCTTGCCGGTAGCCTGACTTCAGATCGTCCGGGTTATACCGTCTAAAACTGTCAATTTTTAAGCTCACTGGTTGTTATAGGAAAAAATTGTGTTTGTAGATACTCATTGTCATTTAACCCTGCTGGACCTGTCGCCTTATGATGGTGATATTGATCTGGCCATTCAGGCGGCAAAAGATGCAGGGGTATCAAAAATGATGAGTATCTCGGTAAATCTGGATGACCACATTGAGCTTTCGCGAATTGCCACCCGTCATCCCGAGTTGGGCTATAGTGTAGGTGTGCATCCTTGTGAAGATGCCACAGTCATGGCGCGTGCTACGACTGAATATCTGGTTGAGCTAGCCCAGGCAGAAAAAGCGTGGGCGCTTGGTGAAACCGGTCTCGACTATTTTCACAGTACGGATTTTATTGCTGAACAAAAAGAATGTTTCGCCCGTCATATTCAGGCTTCAAAAATAGTAAAAAAGCCAGTAGTTGTACATACTCGCTTGGCCAAGCATGACACGGTTGATATTATTCGTGCCGAAGGCTCTGAACATGGAATTCTGCACTGTTTTACAGAAGATTGGGAAACTGCCAAGGCAGTCTTGGATTGTGGTTACTATATTTCTTTCTCGGGTATTGTATCTTTTAAAAATGCTCAGGATTTGCGAGATGTTGCTAAACAGGTTCCACTTGACCGTATTTTGATTGAAACGGATAGCCCATATCTGGCGCCAGTACCTTATCGAGGTAAATCTAATGAACCAAAATATGTTCCATATGTAGCCAAAGCCTTAAGTGATGTATATGATAAACCGCTTGAGGAGATTGCTTTCATAACAACACAAAATTTTGAAAACCTCCTTAATTCAAAGTAAATACACATTGAAAAGCAAAAAGAGAGTAATCGGGTGAAGATGGATCGTCAGGCCCAGTTTCGGGCAAGAGAAGCATTAATATTTCAAGTGGCAGAGCAACTCCTGTTGGAAAATGGTGAGTCAGGCATGACACTTGATGCACTGGCGGCAGAACTCGATTTAGCCAAGGGTACTCTATACAAGCATTTTCAAAGTAAGGATGAGTTGTATATTCTGCTTATTATTCGCAATGAGCGGATGTTGCTGGAAATGATTCAGGATAGCGAAAAATCTTTTCCTGAACACTTGGCTTTTTTCATGTTGCATCATCTGCATCATCCTGAACGTACTGTACTTTTTCATCAGATTGAAGAGCGGCTTTCGATTACCGGACAGGGAATCCACCATCTTTTTAGTGAGCTTTATCAGGTCCGTAAACAGCGAATGCGTATTATTATACGTATGACCGAAAACTATTTGGAATCCATTGGCAGTATCATGACAGTGCGTGACTATCTCGCTTCGATCTGGTCACTAACACATGGTGCGGCAGCAATTTTAAATTCAAGTTTTTATCAGCGTTATCTGGGGTCGCGTGATACTTTAAGAGTGGCCTATATTGATCAGGCTTTGGCACTGCCCAAGCAGGTTAATGAACAATATGCCTGATATGGAATAATCTAATGATCCGTTCATCTTCATCTGCTCATTATGGTTTTACCTTAATCGAACTGATGGTGGTCATTGTGATCATTGGTATTATGGCATCTCTTGTTGTAATGAATTTGAATGGTATTGATCAGCGCAAAGCAATGCAGGCTAGGGAAGTTTTTTTACTGGACCTGCAGAAAATCAACCGGGAAGCCAATGACCAGGCACGTATACTCGCACTTGAAACGCGCTCAGCTACTGATGTAAATACTTTTGTTTATAACTTGCTCGAATATCAAACTGCGACTGATATGAAAACTACTACTGGGTTTTTAGCTCCTGCACCAGAAAAATGGCAGAAATATAGTGAGTTTCCTTCCCGTCATTTGCCCCCAAATGTCAGCTTTAGTATTCAGCCTCTCGATCATGATTTTCAAAACGCCAGTAATGAAGAGTTATTAGGAAGCCGAGCACCTAAACTGATCTGGCTGGGAAATGGAGAAGTGAGGCCTGTACGCATCCAGTTCTATCTGGAGCAAAGGCCGGTAGGCCATGAAATCGAAATTGATTATTTAGGTAAAATTAGTGAAACCTAAAGGCTTTACATTACTTGAAGTTATGGTTGCGCTAGCAATTTTTGCGACAGCAGCAGTTGCTCTGACAAAAGTAGCCATGCAATATACACAAGCCACCTCAAATGCAATTTTAAGGACAAAAGCGCAATTTGTGGGTATGAATGAAATTGCTCTCATGGAAATGAATCAGGCGTGGCTACAGGGAACAGAGTCTAAACAGGTAACATCTCAAGGTGAAACCTGGCAAATTGACAAACAGGCAGCTTCCACCATCAGTCCAAATGTACAGCGTATTGAAGTACAAATTAGTCTGTTTAATACAGAGCAGGGTAAGGTTGAAAATGGAATTGCGACCTTGGTGTTTTTTAATCATCCACTCAAAGAAAATACTTCATGAAATATAAACGGGGTTTTACTCTGGTGGAGCTGTTGGTCGCGATTGCGATTTTTGCAGCACTCTCTGCGCTGGGTTGGAAGGTCTTTGATTATCTGATCAAAGTAAAAGAACGAAATAGTATACATGAGCAAAATCTTGCCCGGTTACAGGAAGCTTATCAGCAAATCTTACGTGACAGCCTGCAGCTGATTCCATTAACTGCAAATAATGGAGGAGAGTTGCGTCCTGCACTTGAATTAAACGATCAGCATTTTATTTTTAGTAAAGCTGGTGTAACTGATCCTTTGGGCCAGGGGCTGGGGCCTTATGAGCGGATCGAATATCAATACAGTAGTGCAGACCAGAAACTGTACCGGTTAAAATATCAAAACCTGATTACTCCAACCGCTATTCAGCCCCAGTCAAGTGTGCTTCTTGATCAGGTCGAGCAATACCGGATTAGCGTCTTAAATCCTGCTGAACTAAACAGATGGCCTGAAGGCGTATTAGACCCTGCTTCCCAATCAGAACAGCTTAAAATTCTACCGCGCGGTTTTAAAATCAATCTGACTATAAATGGAACTGAATACGAATGGATTTACAGCCTTTTAAATACAGGTGATTTAAAAGAAAAAATAATAAATCCATCTTAAAAGTAAAAAACTGGGGATTACTATGCGGCAGCAACAGGGTATAGCACTTATTACTATTCTGATGATGGTTGCCTTGGCAACCATTCTGGCTGCCACTATTGCCAAGCGGCAAAGTCAGACAGCAGATAATACCGCTTACCTGATGCGACAGGACCAATCTTTACTCTATGCAAAAAGTGCTGAAGCATTTTTCTCTGAAATCCTGCAACAAGACAAAGAAAATGCTGGAGATATTGATCATTTACAGGAAATTTGGGCACAGCCTATGCCCGCCTTTCCCGTAGAAGACGGTTATATTTCAGGTCGTTTAAAAGATGAAAGCGGAAAGTTTAATTTAAATAATTTGGTTAAGGCAGATGGTACGGTTAATCCGGATGCTCAGGCCTGGTTTGAGCGCTTGCTGATCCGTGTTGGTCTGCCTGCCGAACTAAGCCAGGCAGTGATTGACTGGCAGGACCCAGACGATCTGACTATAGGTGCTATGGGCGCAGAAAGCAGTTATTATCAAGGTTTGAATCAACCTCATCTTACTCCCAATACCCGGTTTTTTAGTATTGAAGAGCTGAAGCAGGTAAGAGGGTTCGAAGGAAAAAAATACCAATTGATAGCGCCTTATGTAAGTGCATTACCAGCAGAGACCAAAATTAATATCAATACAGCACCTGCTTTGGTTCTTGCCAGTATGGATGAGAAGCTTGATCTGAATGCTGTCACAGATGCTTTGCAGCGTAAGCAAAGTAATATGGAATACTTTAATGCTACAGGCGATTTGTGGGGACTTGAGCCATTCGATCAGATAAGTGCTACCAACAAAGCACAAGTAAATCTATTGCTAGATATAAAGTCAGATTTTTTTAAAGCTGAAATTGAAGTACGGCTTTCAGAACGTAAACGGCAGTTCACAACATACTTTAAGCGCGATGAAAACCAGATCTATGTATATTTTCGAAGTCTTGCCCCATTTTAGACTGCATGAATTGTGAGCAGTTATAAAAATAGCTGCGAACTACTTTACTTTTGCTTTATAATTAAAAATATTTGCAGTCAATTACCTATTCGGCGCATGTTAATTCGTAAGTTATTTAAGTTTGAAAACGCCCATATCGTGCGAAATTGCACCTCGGATCGCTGTAAGCGTTCGATTCATGGCCATAGCTACAAGGTTGAATTGTTACTCAAGGCTAACCGGTTGGATCATGGACAGATGGTCTATGACTTCGGCCTGTTGAAAGGGGTGATCAAAGATCTTTTCGACAGTTTTGACCATGCCATCTGTTTTTGGCAAAATGATGACCAGGAATATATTGCAGCGTGCAAAAAATTTAGTGCGCGTTGGATAGCTCTGCCTGTTTCACCCTCTGCTGAACAGTTTTCGCGTATTTTCTTCTTTCTAGCCCAGCAGGTTCTAAATTCAACCGTTACCCAGAACGGGGAAGGTGATGTTGAGGTTTACTCGGTAATTGTGCATGAAACAGATACAGGCTATGCACAGAGTTTTCAGGAAGATATAGAAAATAGGCAAATGGGTTTATTACAGCTTGAACAGATCGAATTTTCTGAACAGGTTCAGCAAGAATGGGCCGATCCGACCATGTATGAAAGATTGAAACAGGGTTTAAAATTTGAAAATCCTGGAGTTGAGCTGCAGGTCAAGCTTTAAAACTTCGGATATTTTATTTTGGATAAGACTTTAAGGAAAAAGGCATGCAGTTAACTGAGCAGCAAGATAAAAAATTGAGTAAGGTTCAGTTAGACGAAAGTTGGAAATATGCCTTGGCAGATTTTTTGCTGGGTGCCAAGATGGAACACTTGCGTAACTTCTTGCGAGAAGAAAAGAAAGCTCAAAAAACAATTTATCCCCCAAACCCGGAAATATTTAAGGCATTAAATATGACTCCACTTGACCAGGTTAAGGTCGTAATTTTGGGGCAGGATCCTTATCATGGGCCTAATCAGGCCAACGGGTTGAGCTTTTCTGTACATCGTGGTGTAGGTTTACCGCCATCATTACGTAATATTTTTCATGAACTGCATACTGATCTGGGTGTGCCTGAGCCTCACCATGGTGATCTGACCAAATGGGCAAAGCAAGGCGTATTACTGCTAAATAGCGTATTGACTGTTGAGGCAGGCCAGCCAACTTCTCATCAAAAGCAGGGCTGGGAAGATTTTACCGATTATGTGATTGATGTGGTAAATGAACAGCGGGAACATGTTGTCTTTATTTTATGGGGTGCATATGCACAGCGTAAAGGACAGCGAATTAATCAAGACAGACATTTGGTCTTGAAAGCTGCTCACCCTTCTCCTTTGGCAGCCAACCGTGGTGGTTTCTTCGGTTGTAAAGTATTCTCCAAAACAAATAATTATTTAACACAACATGGCATTGAGCCTATAGACTGGCAGCTGGACGCATGACAAATTCTCCCTCACTAAATTCTTATCATCCTGACTTGGTCGTTGAAGCCGCGGATAATGGCTGGCGTATAGTACGTTTAAATCGTCCGAAATCCTTGCATGCTCTGGATGAATCTATCGTTTCTGCATTACTGAAGGCTTTTGAAGATTTTCAGCATGATGATCAGGTCAAGGCTATCTGGTTAGATTCAACAACACCAAAAGCTTTTTGTGCAGGTGGAGATGTTCGTAAACTACGTCAATTAGTCATTAATCATGAAGTAGATACAGCGAACCGGTTTTTTGAACAGGAATACGCACTGGATTTACTCATTCATAATTATGCCAAACCAATTCTGGTCTGGGGAGAAGGTTATGTTATGGGAGGTGGGCTGGGCTTGTTTATGGCAGCACCGTTCCGGCTGGTCACTCCCTATTCGCGGTTAGCTATGCCTGAGATTAATATTGGTTTATACCCTGATGTCGGTGCAAGCCGTTTCTTGGCAGATCGGGGTCCGATAGGTTTATTTACCGGTCTGACGGGTTCAATTATGACCTCTGCTGGCGCTTATGGCATCGGTTGGGCAACCCATATCTGTGATGCACAGCGTGATGTAGTATTACAAAAAGTCATCAGTATTGATTGGAATCATTATCCTGCAGGAAGTTTCCGTGCGATTGATGATACCTTAAACAGCCTGCACCGACCGGTGGCCCCAGGCCCATTACAGAATTCACTTGATGTGATTCATAGTGTCTGCCGGGGTATAAATTTTGAACAGGACTATCAGGCTATTATTGGTTTAAGTGATGCTCGTAGTGACTGGTTGCGTCAGGCAAGCGAAAATCTGCAAAAGGGCTCGCCTGCCACAGCGGCACTTACTTGGCTGTTATGGCAATGGGGGCGTCAGGTTCATTCTTGGAACGAAGTATTTGAGCTTGAACTTCAAATTTCCAACTGGAAAATCCGCCATCCTGATTTTGTTGAAGGAGTACGTGCACGACTGGTGGATAAAGATTTGTCACCTGAGTGGAAACAAAGTGCCGATTTAAGTCTGCGCAGTATCTTGGGTGATCAACCACCAGTAACCACAAATGAAAGCTGGAACAGACTACTTAAACAATATCAGGTGATTGACTGATATATGCAGCAACATGAATTCGATGATCATTACTGGATGCAGCTTGCCTATGAGCAGGCTGCACTTGCAGCGTCAAAAGGGGAAGTTCCGGTAGGTGCGGTAATTGTAAGTAATAACCAGATTATTGGTGTAGGACATAATCAGCCAATTTTCAAGCATGACCCAACAGCTCATGCAGAAATACAGGCCCTTCGAGAGGCTTGTCAATTAACACAAAATTATCGACTGCCAGATGATACTACTTTATATGTCACTCTTGAGCCTTGTACAATGTGTGTAGGAGCATTAATCCACGCACGGGTGCAGAGAGTGGTTTTTGGAGCTACTGAGCCTAAAGCCGGGTCGCTCGTCAGTGCGCGCC
The DNA here is from genome assembly GCF_002307755.1 of Acinetobacter sp. UBA1297. Lineage (NCBI taxonomy): Bacteria > Pseudomonadati > Pseudomonadota > Gammaproteobacteria > Moraxellales > Moraxellaceae > Acinetobacter > Acinetobacter sp. UBA1297. Next base: position 117,979 of record NZ_DBUF01000006.1, on the reverse strand, counting down.
GCTTATTAGAGAGTGGTTATTATAATCATCTATTTCAATTTGAATCAGGCTATTTACAAGAACAGTGTTCACAACAGCTAAGTGATTTCTTTAGAATGCGACGTGAACAGAAGCGTCAGCAGAGTAAACCCTGAACTAATCTCCATAAAATAGATACCATCATGGTTTCAGAACTCTCCAAATTATCAATTTTCAATAAAAAACACAGGAAAGAAAATGGATTATATTGAAGTAAAAAAACAGTTTAATGCGCCTGTATCCGAAGTCTTTGAATTGCTCTCCAAGCATTCAACATATAATACAGCATTTGCACCTATACAGGTCGTGCGTAGTAAAGACTCAGCTGATCCGCAGCGTCCGGACGGGGTCGGATCAGTTCGCCGTATGGGATATGGACCAGTTAAACCTCTGCAAGAAGAGATTACACTGCTTGAAGAAAATAAGTGTATTGAATATAAGATTATTAAAAATCCTTTAATCCGACATCATTTAGGCCGAATTGAGTTTGAAGAACTAGCAGGAGATAAAACTTTAGTGCGCTACCGGATTGAATTGCAGGCAAAGGCACCGTTTGTCAGTAAATTAATACTTGCACAGCTTAAAGGCGCGATTACACTAGGTCTCTCAAAGTTAGCAAAATCAGTTTCTTGATGGAAAATTAATGACAGTTCAAATTATTACTATCGATGGTCCAAGTGGTTCAGGAAAGGGGACATTAGCAGCGAAGCTCGCCGAATATTATGGTTATCATTTACTTGATTCGGGAGCCTTATATCGACTTTTAGGGCTGTCATTACATAAACGTGACCTGTTTGAAGAATTGGAAAGCAACCTGGCTGTCTGTGCAGATATTGCTGCACAGTTGAATATACGCTTTAAAAGCACTGATCAGGGCACGAAAATCTATTTAGATGATGAAGATGTTACTCAGACTATTCGTACTGAACGGGTTGGAGAATATGCCTCAAAAGTAGCTGCTGTGCCAGAACTGCGCGCAGCCCTGTTTACACGGCAGCGTGATTTTGCACAGCAGCCTGGCCTAGTTGCAGATGGTAGGGATATGGCTACAACTATCTTTCCTGAAGCGCAGGCGAAAATCTATCTGACTGCATCTGCCGAGTCGCGTGCAGAGCGCCGCGTAAAACAGTTGCAGGGTATGGGGCTGGATGTTAAAATAAGCGACATTTTAGCTAATATACAGGCGCGCGACAAAAGAGATATGGAACGTGAAGTTGCTCCTCTTAAGCCTGCACCAGATGCTTATATTATTGATAGCTCAAATTTGAGCATAGATCAAGTGTTTAAGTTGATGGTCGACTATGTCGATGCCCGATTAGCGCATTAAAGAATATCAACAGAAGCATAGCTTGATCAGTTCTTATGGACTATGTGGATGTTTAACTAAACCGGCCTTGTCTGATCCAAGACCGTTGACTTTATCAGGTATATCATGACCGAATCTTTTGCAGCCCTCTTTGAAGAAAGCGAATTAAACCTTAACGTTGAAAAGGGTGCAGTCATCCAAGGTGTTGTAGTAAGCATCGATGCTGACTGGATTACTGTTGACACTGGCCTTAAATCTGAAGGCGTTGTTGACCGTGCTGAATTTTTAAATGACCAGCGTGAACTTGAAGTTCAAGTTGGTGATACTGTAGACGTTGTTGTTGAAGCTCTTGACAACGGTATGGGCCAAACAGTTTTATCACGTGAAAAAGCAAAACGTGCTGAAACTTGGACTAAACTTGAAAAAATCTTTGAAGACGGCGAAATCGTTACTGGTGTTATCTCTGGTAAAGTTAAAGGCGGTTTCACAGTTGATATCGGTCCAGTTCGTGCGTTCCTGCCGGGTTCTCTGGTAGACACTCGTCCGATCCGTGATACAACTCACCTTGAAGGCAAAGAGTTAGAATTTAAAGTAATCAAACTTGATGCTAAACGCAATAATGTTGTGGTATCTCGTCGTGCAGTAATGGAAGCTGAATCTTCAGCTGACCGTGAAGCTCTTCTTGCTCAGCTTGAAGAAGGTCAAACAGTTACTGGTACGATCAAAAATCTTACTGACTACGGCGCATTCGTTGACCTGGGCGGTATTGATGGTCTTCTACACATCACTGATATGGCTTGGAAACGCATCAAGCACCCATCAGAAGTGGTTGAAGTAGGGCAAGAAGTTACTGTTAAAGTGCTTAAGTTTGACCGTGAGCGTAACCGTGTATCTCTAGGCCTTAAACAGCTTGGTGAAGATCCATGGATGGCGATCATGAACCGTTATCCTAAAGGTTCTATCGTTAAAGCTCGTGTAACTAACCTGACTGACTACGGCTGTTTCGCTGAGATTGCTGAAGGCGTTGAAGGTTTGGTACACGTTTCAGAAATGGACCATACTAACAAGAACATCCACCCATCTAAAGTTGTTCAGATCGGTGACGAAGTTGACGTTATGGTTCTTGAAGTGGACGAAGAGCGTCGTCGTATCTCTCTTGGTATTAAACAAACTCGTGCTAATCCATGGGAAGAGTTTGCTAAGAACCACGACAAAGGTGAAAAAGTTTCAGGTACAATCAAGTCAATTACTGACTTTGGTATCTTTATCGGTTTGCCAGGTGGTATTGATGGTCTGGTTCACCTGTCTGACATCTCTTGGAATGAACAGGGCGAAGAAGCAATCCGTCGTTACAAGAAAGGTGACACTGTTGAAGCCGTTATCCTATCTGTAGATGCTGAAGGCAATCGTATCAGCCTAGGTATCAAGCAATTAAACAGCGATCCGTTCAATGATTTCCTTGCTGCTAACGAACGTGGTGCTTTGGTTAAAGGTACTGTAACTGCTGTTGATGCTCGTGGCGCAACTGTGAAGTTGGCTGACGAAGTTGAAGCTACTCTGAAAGCTTCTGAAATCAACCGTGATCGCGTTGAAGATGCAACTAAATTCCTTGAAGTTGGTCAGGAAGTTGAAGCGAAGATCATCAATGTTGATCGTAAATCTCGCTCTATCAACCTGTCTATCAAAGCGAAAGATGAAGCTGAAGAGAAAGAAGCTGTAGCTAACCTGCGTCAGACTTCAACTAATCAAGACAATGGTCCTAAGACGATTGGTGACTTGATCAAGGCTCAAATGAAGTAATATGTAAAAAAGGACATAGTAGTGTAACTACTTAGTACTTTTTATACAAATACTGTAAACGGTAGCGTAGTATTAGTGTACTGCGCTACCGTTTTGTATTTAAACAGGTTATTATCTGCAAGAGTTAGAGTAGCTTGATAACTTAAGAGGTCATAGATGACTACTGAAGCACTTAATAAATCCGATTTAATAGAGCGAATTGCACTGAAAAACCCGCATTTGGCTGAACCTCTTGTTGAAGAGGCCGTAAAAATCATGATTGATCAGATGATTGAAGCGCTGTCTACAGACAATCGTATTGAAATACGCGGATTTGGTAGTTTCGCATTGCACCATCGTGAACCACGTGTTGGCCGTAATCCTAAAACTGGTAAAGCGGTAGAAGTTGCAGCGAAAGCCGTACCACATTTTAAACCGGGTAAAGCACTCCGTGACGCAGTAAACGAATCTGGCAATAAATAAACTTAATCATGTGGGGTGTTTATGCGTTATCTCTTAGTCGCCTTATTAATTATTGTATTTGGTTATGCACTTGCACTCGTACTGCAAAATGGAACCGAACTTTCAGTTGACTTGTTATTTACACAAGTACCGGCTATGCGTTTGGGACTTTTACTATTATTGACCCTATGCTTGGGAATCATTGCAGGTTTGCTTCTTAGTGTGCAAGTATTCCGCGTATTTCAACGCAATTGGGAGATTAAACGCCTTCGCCAAGACATTGAGCATTTACGTAAAGAACAGATTCATACTGCTCAGCTAGCAGCTGCCGAAGCCGCAGCAAGTGCCCGACATGAAAAAACAGTTTTAGATATTAATTCGGAAAGCCAGAATCGTACACCATTATAATTTTTCTAGTTTAACTCTTATAAAATCCAGCTGATTTTATAAGAACCTTAAAAGCTCTTTATTGGAATAAAGAGCTTTTTTTGTTTATGCAAAGCCTATATACCTCAACATACCTGTAACGGTCATTGCAATCATAATGACTATGATAAAAGAATACTTTTTCCATGCAAATACGACTGCAACTAAAACTCCGACTAATTTACTCATGCCACTAAAATGATCTTCAGTAAATAGTGTATTGAATAACGCTAAGCTAAACAGAAGCACACAAGCAGAGTCTGCAAAGAGCTGTTGATGAGATTCTTTAAATGTAATGCGACTGGCTAAATAGAACCCAGAATAACGAATCAGATAGGTACCTAATGCAAGAATTATAATCGCTATAAATATATAACTTTCACTATATTTCATTTTGTTTTTCGTCCTATTATTAAACCAAACATAGACACCAAAACAGGAAGACCTGTTGGAAGTAAGGGAATAGAGGCCAAGGAAAGTGATGTACCCAGAAATACTCGATTTCGTGTGGTTTTATTCTTGAGCATTGGTAGGATTAAGGCAAAAAGAATGGCTGGGAATGCTGCATCAATACCAAAAATATAGATATCTGGAATATTTTTGCTAAGCAGATAACCGATAAATACACCAAGCGGCCAAAGCATGCTGATGCCTAAACCACACATCCAGTAGGCCCACTTTTTTGAACGAGTATTTTCTTGGCTGAGGCCGAACATGACACTCTCATCATTCATAATATGGCAAGCAAAAAATTGATAAGTATTTTTTTCAATAAAAGTAGCAACTGATAGGCCAAAAGGGAAATGCCTTAAATTAATTAATATACCGGTCAATGCAGCAAAGATTGGATTGGCACCTGATGCAATCAAACCAATGAAGGTAAACTCTGCAGCGCCTGCCAATACAAATATAGATAAAGCTAGAGGAATCCATAAAGGTATATGGAAACTGGCTGCAATCGACCCTAAAGAAATGCCTACAATACCGGTTGCCACCGAGATAAGTGTGATAGTTTTAACTAATTTGTTTCGCTCTTCATTGCACATCTTTTGTTTTCTATATCAAACGATCGTACGATATAATAGTTTAATTTTATATTGTTCGTCAAAACGAACATTTGTTTTTTATGGTGAATTATGACATTACCTATTGAGATAGTGGCTAAAGGACTACAAAGAGAAAGACAAAAAGCGGGATTGTCATTGACAGAGGTAGCCCGCCGCGCAGGTATTGCCAAATCAACCTTATCTCAACTGGAAGCTGCGCAAGGAAATCCAAGCTTGGAAACATTATGGGCTCTATGTGTGGCTCTAGATATTCCATTTGCAAAATTAATGGAGGCTAATACTGCACAAACACAGGTTATTCGTTTTGGCGAAGGCCCATCCGTCAGTTCTGAAATTGCTCATTATCAGGCAATATTACTGGCAAACTGTCCCACAGGTGCCAGACGAGACGTTTATATCCTTACCACACATCCAGGCGAACCGCGTTGCAGTCAGCCACATCCAATCGGAAGTATAGAACATATTATTATTATGAAAGGTAAGGCTAAAGTAGGCTTGGTTTCAGAACCGATTGTGCTTAATGAAGGGGATTACATTTGTTATCCTGCCGATCAGGCTCATATTTTTGAGGCCTTAGAACATGATACGAGAGCTATTCTGATCTCTGAACAGAGATAAATATGTTTTAGAAAAGATAACCAGGCTTTTTTGCATTATCAATATATTCCTGCTTTGAGCATGGCATGAATCACTTTATAATTGGCCGATTTTTATAAGATGGAATTAAACTTGTGAGTATTATTGTTGCCTTAGATGCAAAAAGCCAATATGACGCCCTGAAAATTGCAGATCAACTTGATCCATCACTGTGTCGTGTCAAGGTGGGCAAAGAGCTTTTTACTCATGAGGGTCCATCAATTATTAAAAACTTACAAAATAAAGGTTTTGAAGTTTTTCTTGATTTAAAATTTCATGATATCCCGAATACTACAGCTCAAGCAGTGTGTGCCGCCGCTGATCTTGGGGTCTGGATGGTAAATGTTCATGCTTCAGGTGGCCGTAAAATGATGGAAACCTGTGTAGAGCGATTAAAAGCAGGACAGTATCCTACCCAACTGATTGCAGTAACAGTACTAACCTCACAGACACGTGATGATTTGCGTGATATTGGTTTAGATATTGAGCCTTTTGAGCAGGTTAAACGCTTGGCAAAACTTACTCAGGAAAGTGGTCTAGATGGTGTCGTCTGTTCTGCCCAGGAAGCTCCACTATTACGTAAGGAACTAGGACAAGATTTTGCACTGGTTACTCCCGGTATCCGTCCTGCCGGTTCAAGTGCGGATGACCAAAAACGTATCGTGACTCCAAAACAGGCTATGCTTGATGGTTCAACCCATTTAGTAATTGGGCGTCCAATTACACAATCGACTGATCCTGCCGGAGCCTTAAAAGAAATTCTAGCCAGCTTATAATTGAGTAATCCTAAGTTTAACTACTGCAGACAAAGCTGATCACTAGTTTATTAGCTTTGTTTTTTGGGCATAACCTTCTGAGGATTTAGATCAAGTACAAATAAATTCAAACTTATATTTTTTATTTTATAAAAATATAAAAAAGCTTATAAGTAGAGGTGCCAGTAAAGTCAAGATTAGGCCACTCATCATGGCATGAGGAACATAATGAGTCCCGCAAGACTGTTTGACCATGGCAAGTGTTACATCCATGGAAGTTGCTCCTGCACTAGAAATTGCCGAACGCGGAAAACGCCAACCGATACAATACATCAGTAAAATTGCAAAAACTTCCCTGAAAAGATCAGTGAGCAGGGCAATACTACCAAGCTGTGGAGAGTGAATCTGACTCAGCAGGATGCCAGACATTGAGTACCAGCCATAACCTTGAGCTAAGGCCAGAATTTCATTCGCTGTGTAACTCTGTAATAAAGGAATACATAATAATGCAGCCAAGCCAGAACCAATAAAAGCCGCTAATGGAACAACCAAAATTTTCCAGCTTAACCAGGCACGGTCAAAATGGGTATGAGCCAGCTCCACACCAATTAGTAAAATAAAAACCAGTAATAGATACCAGCTGTTAAAAGAATATTCGTTTCCAGATAATTTAATCAGCCAGCCAATGCCTGCACCCGCCATTAGAGCCAGCAGAGCATAACTGATATTCTTAATTGCCTTTAAAAACAGGTGTAAGGAAATTGAACCTTTGACACTGCTACGGTCTAGCCATTGATAAGCAAATAAACAGACAAAGAAAGATCCTAATGAGGTCAGTAGAGCAATTAATAAGGCAGGTTTTAAAATATATAAAGGATGCTGTAACTGTTGTAGAGCTTGAAAAAGTTCAAGTGATACACTTATTAATAGCAGATAAGAAAAATATGGCAAAATTTTGAAAATAAATTTTTGTACAGGAACAGGTAATTTTTTTGCAGATAAAAAGCCTAAAATCAAGGCTAAAAAAATTTGTAAAACCAGAATAAGAGAAGTCATGAATAAGCAGATGCAATCAACACCTGCTTATTATGTCAGGGAAAAATTCAAGCTGCACGGCTTATGGTGCTATTTCCCAAAAAATGATAATCCGACGGATTTACCTTTCGGGTTTCTAGCCAGTATCGCCAGGTGTAAGTAGGCCATAGGGAAAAGTTTTTGCCGCCATTTTGCTGATACCAGCTGGTGCAGCCAGACTGCCAGACTGTACCTCTAAGCATGTCTTGGACTCGATGATTAAATTGATCCTGTACTTCGGCTTTAACGACGACTGCCTGAGTATGAGTTTTTTCAACCAGCTGAATCAATTGCAAGATATGCTCGATTTGAGATTCAATCATAAACAAAACGGAATTATGCGCCAAAACAGTATTTGGACCTAATAACTGAAACAGATTTGGGAAACCTTTGGTACTTACTCCATAATAGCTTTCAGCGCCATCTTCCCAAGCCTTTGCTAATGATTGATTATGCTGGCCAATGCATGGAAAATTCTTTAGGTAAACACGGGGATCAGTGATAAAACCTGTACCATAGATCAGGCAGTCAATTCTTCGGGTCTGACCATCCTGAGTAATAATGCTGTCTTCAGTAATCTCCCGAATCTTATCAGTTACAAGTTCAACATTGCTCCGGTTGAAGGTGGGATAATATTTATTTGATACCAAGATGCGTTTACAGCCCATAATATAATCAGGTGTAAGTTTCTTGGCGATAGTTTTATCTTTAACCTGGAATCGTATAAAAGCGCGGCCTAGTTTTTCTACATAGCGCATAGCAAATGGCTGCACAATTGGAATAACCCGTGATTCATTTGACCAGTACAGCCGGATCCGATGTAATTTCCTGAACCATTCCTGCTGAGCAAAAAGGTTTTTCTCCAACTGGCCATATTTGCGTTCGTCGCGTGGAATGACCCAAGCTGCACTACGCTGCATTACATAGAGCTGTTTCACCTGTGAAGCTATTTCTGGAATATATTGAATGGCGCTGCCACCTGTACCAATCGATGCAACTGTTTTACCTGTCAGATCATATTGATGATCCCATTGTGATGAATGGAAAATTTTCCCATTAAATTTTTCAATACCTTTTATTTTGGGAATCTGCGGTACATGAAGCGGCCCGGAAGCAAAAATCACAAATTGGGCTTCTATATTCTCCTGCCTATCAATTTCAATACGCCACGTATTTAACTGTTCATTATAAAAAGTTCCAGTGACTTCTGTATTGAATTGAATATATTGACGCAGTTGATAGTTTTCAGTAAGATCTTGTATATATTCAAAAATCTCTGGTGCCTCGGCATAACGCTTTGACCAGTCTGTTTTTGGCGCAAAAGACAGAGAATACATGTGTGACTGCACATCACAGGCAGCTCCCGGATAGCGGTTTTCGCGCCATGTGCCCCCTACATCTCCTGTTTTTTCAATAATAATAAAGTCATCAATGTTTTGCTGTAATAACCGAATTGCGGCGGCTAAACCACCAAATCCCGCACCAATAATTGCAACTTTTACTCTGCGTCCAGTTACAGGTTCTATATTATTTTTCTGCATTCTCTGCTAAGTCCGTTCTATTTTTATACAGATTATACAGCTTTGCTTATATTGGCCCATGATAGCAGCGACATAAATATTGATAGATTCGGCAATTAAAAAGATGAGATTTTTATAGTAAAACAGACAGGTCAGGGTAAATTGAATTATTCATGAAGCGTTCTATTCTCGGTTTGATGTATTTAATACAAGGTATGCGTAACGCTGGAATTGATGTTGATTCACGGCTCGCAACAATTGGTATCAAGCCGGATGCTTTGGATCCGACTTCTATTATTCATCCCAGCTTGGAATGGGATATACAAAAAGTTGTGGGTGAAGGGGTAAAGCCTGAAACAGGACTATTTATTGGGCAGCATTACGCGCTTGCCGGTTATGGCCCTTTGCTGATGCTCCTTGTAACCAGTAATAATATCCAGACTGCTCTTGAAAAGGGGATCCAATACCAGGGTCTTACTCACCTATTTGGAACTTTAGGCCTTGAAGTCATGACTCATCAGGTTGCATTGACATATTTGCCAGTAGACCTGAACTCAGATATGGGATTGCTACGTGCCCAATGCGAAATTTCGGGAACTTATAAATTTATTCAAGATATTTATAAAATGATGGGACTGGTTGCACCTACTTTAAGAGTTGAGTTGCCTTTTAAAGCACCTGAAGATAAAGAGCAATTACAGCTGTATCAGAATTATTATGGTGCAGATCTGCACTTCGGTTTTAAGCAGGCGAAATTTGGATTAAATTCGCAAGTACTTGAAATCAAAATTCCTTCTGCAGATCCAATTACCCATCGGGTTTATGAAGCTAAATGTATTAGTGAGCTACAACGTTTAAATCATGATGATGCAATACCTTCACTTATTCAGCGTGTACATGACTATTTAGAGCTGCAAAAGGGGGTAATTCCTACTATGGCAGAGACTGCACAAGCACTTGGTATTCCAGAACGTACCTTGCGCCATCAGCTACAACAGTTCAATACCAGTTATAAAGAAATTAGAGAACAGTTGATTAAAAACAAAGCATTAAAACTGATTGAATATAAAGAGTACTCAATTGAGGTTATTGCTGAGTTACTAGGCTATTCAGAACCTGCCGCATTTAATCATGCCTTTAAGCGCTGGTTCGGACAAAGCCCAAGACAATATAGTAAATAGCCTAAGTCGGCTTATGCCAAAGTTTTATATGTTTCACTATATTCTTCGTTATACTTCCCATTAGCCCATAAAACGTATCAGAATTATATGCTAGAGCTTAAATCATCACACAGTACAGCTTTTTCACCCGTCTCTCCAGCCGAGCGTTATTCTCAAGCTTTATCTTCTGGACAATTTTTACCTGATGAAGCACAGGCACAAGCTGTGCAGGAGCTGGATCGGGTCTGGCATGAATTGATTCATCGATATAAGGCTTCTAAAAAAGCATTTCGCCGTTTTCGCCGGCAAACTGCACCGCGTGGTGTATACATGTGGGGTGGGGTTGGCCGTGGAAAAACATGGCTAATGGATCAATTCTTTGAGTCTATCCCATTTCGCCGTAAGTTACGTATGCATTTTCATCACTTTATGCAACATGTACACCGTGAGTTAAATAAGCTGTCTGGCCAGCGTAATCCCCTAGATCTGGTGGCTGACCAGATTTACAAAGATGCAGTTATTATTTGCTTTGACGAATTTTTTGTATCAAATGTCACTGATGCCATGATTTTGAGCGATCTGTTTCAAAAATTATTCCAGCGCGGTATTACACTGGTAGCGACCTCAAATATTGCACCAGATGGTTTATATAAAAATGGTATTCATCGTGACCGTTTTTTACCTACCATTGAAATGGTCAAAAAAAACTGTGTTGTGTTAAATGTAGATGCTGGAGTAGATTATCGGTTACGGGTGTTAAAACAGGCGCAGCTTTTCAAGGCACCGCTCAGCCACGAAGCACAGCAGTGGATCGCCCAAAGGTTTTCTGCATTGACCCAGACTCAGGTGCAGTCTCAAGAATCAATTATTATCAATAACCGTATTGTAGAGACTATCGGTCATACTGAAGATGTGTTATGGTGTGAATTTTCAGAGCTTTGCCTTAAGCCTCGCAGCCCGTCAGATTTCATTGAAATAGCCAATATTTATAATACGGTACTGGTCAGTAATGTTCCGCATTTAACTGATCAGATTAATGATGCAACCCGACGTTTTATTTATCTGGTTGATGAGTTCTATGATCGGGGCGTAAAACTTTTACTTACCTCTCAAGACGATATTATTAATATCTACCAGGGAGAGAAGTTGGCGTTTGAAATTGAGCGTACCCGTTCAAGATTGCTGGAAATGCAGTCAGATGAGTATCTGCATTCAGAGCACAAGCAAATTCACGGCGCCCAGTAAAATTTTAATCAAGCGTTCTACGGAACGCTTTTTTATTATTTATATTAAATAAAACCGCGCAGTATCGGCATGGTTTTGCTTTAATACGTGTGATCAGTTATTGTAAAAGTTATAAAAGATAGGTAGAAAAGCTGGTACTTAAGTCTAATTTTCGAAACCTCTCTCTTTATCCACTATAAGTAAATTTAAAGCGGCTGAATATAAACGTATTTTAAACTGGCATATATAAAAACTATTGATGTCAATATTTTTTAAACAGAAAATGCTTACTATTTAGGAACGTGATAGTGGTATTCAGCTAAATATAAATCAGTATACTAGAATCTCTTGTGATAAAAAGTAGCAATATCAGGAAAGACAATGACTGCACGTATTCAAAAAGGCAAGTTAGCGATTGCTAAAGAACTCTATGATTTCATCGAAAATGAAGCTTTACCGGGTTCCGGTCTGGACAGTGAAGCATACTGGAAAAATTTTGAGCAAGTCGTTGTTGATCTTAGTCCGAAAAATAAAGCGCTTCTTGCAAAGCGTGATGAAATTCAGGCTAAAATTGACGAATGGCATCGCAATAACGAATTTGAACTTGAAGCTTACAAAGCTTTCCTGAAAGAGATTGGCTACTTATTACCAGAAGTAGAAGATTTCCAGATTACCACTGAAAATGTGGATGAAGAAATTGCAGTATTGGCAGGCCCACAGTTGGTTGTACCTGTACGAAATGCCCGTTACTGCCTTAATGCTGCAAATGCCCGCTGGGGTTCTTTATATGATGCACTTTATGGCTTTGATGTGATTTCTGAAGAGAATGGCGCAGAAAAGGGTAAGGGGTATAATCCGGCCCGTGGCGCCAAAGTTATCGAATTTGCTAAAAGCTTTCTGAATGATACTTTCCCGCTTGAGGCAGGCTCGCATCAAGATGCTACACGCTATGAAGTTGAAGATAATCAGCTGGTTATTACTTTAAAAGATGACACTAAAACTACCTTGGCTGAACCGGTTCAGTTTGTAGGTTATAATGGCGAGAAAAGTAATCCGACTGAAATTATTCTAAAAAATAATGGATTGCACGTCATTATCCAGATTGATGCGACTAGTCCGATTGGGCAGACTGATGCAGCTGGTGTAAAAGACCTGGTACTTGAAGCAGCTGTAACGACAATTCAGGATCTGGAAGACTCGATTGCTGCAGTAGATGCAGAGGAAAAAGTAGAAGGCTACCGTAACTGGCTTGGGCTCATGAAGGGTACACTTCAGGAATCTTTCCAGAAAGGTGACAAAACTGTTACCCGTGCTATGAACAAAGACCGTACTTATACAGACCTTGAAGGGAATACGGGTAAAATTCATGGCCGATCATTGATGTTACTGCGTAATGTTGGCCACCTGATGACGAACCCTGCTATTTTGGTAGATGGTGCAGAAATCTATGAAGGCATCATGGATGCACTGGTAACGCCATTACTAAGTATTGCTGATATTCGTGGCGAAAATGAAATCAAGAACTCACGTCAGGGTTCAATGTATATCGTAAAACCAAAAATGCATGGTCCGGAAGAGGTCGCATTTGCGGTAGAACTTTTTGAACGTGCTGAGCAGGCTTTGGGACTGCCGGCAAAAACTCTTAAAATCGGGATTATGGATGAAGAACGCCGTACTTCTGTAAACCTGAAGAACTGTATTGCTCAGGCCAAAGACCGTACCATCTTTATTAATACTGGTTTTATGGACCGTACAGGTGATGAGATTCATACCTTTATGGAAGCAGGTCCATTTGTTCGTAAAGGCGAAATCAAAGGACAAAAATGGTTCCCTGCTTATGAAAACCGTAATGTAATGATCGGCCTGAAAGCAGGATTACGCGGTAAGGCACAGATCGGTAAAGGTATGTGGCCAAAACCAGATATGCTGCTTGACATGTATCGTACTAAGATCGAGCATCCGGAAGCAGGTGCAAGCTGTGCATGGGTTCCTTCTCCAACAGGAGCAGTAATTCATGCAATTCATTATCATCAGTGCAATGTATCTGAGCGTCAGCAAGAATTATTACAGACTGAGCCTTTAGCTCTGGATGATCTGTTGACTCCTCCGCTAGCAGCAAATACAGACTGGACTGAAGAAGAGAAAAAGAACGAACTTGAAAATAACTGTCAGGGTATTCTGGGTTATGTTGTGCGCTGGGTTGACCTGGGTGTAGGCTGTTCAAAGGTTCCAGATATTAATGATGTAGGCCTGATGGAAGACCGCGCAACATTACGTATTTCTTCACAGCACGTTGCGAACTGGTTACGTCATGGTATTGTGAGTCGTGAACAGGTTGAAGAAGTATTAAAGCGCATGGCTAAAATTGTAGACGAACAAAATGCCAATGATCCGCTTTATACTGCAATGTCTGCTGACTTTGAAAATAGTATTGCTTTTAAAGCTGCATCTGACCTGATCTTTAAAGGCGGTGAGCAACCATCTGGTTATACTGAACCTTTACTACACGCTGCGCGCTTAAAACTTAAAGGCTATACAGGTGACTAATCTGAGCCATTAAAAAAAGCCTCTTCGGAGGCTTTTTTATTTAGTTTTTAAATAAATATTTTTCTTATATTCAGGCAGTAGCGACCTGAAAACCTGGACGCTCAGCATAGCGAGCAACCGATAAGTCATCTGCATAAATCGCTGGTCGTTTATGGCTCATGAGGTCTGAAAGCAATTTACCTGAACCACATGCCATGGTCCAGCCTAATGTACCATGCCCAGTATTTAAGAACAGGTTACTCAGGGCAGTTTTACCTACAATAGGCGTACCATCTGGTGTCATGGGACGAAGCCCTGTCCAGAAAGTTGCTTCTTTTAAACGTCCGGCAGACGGATAAAGATCATTCACCACCATTTCCAGAGTTTTTCTGCGTTCTGGAAGCAATTGATAATTAAAGCCTACAATTTCTGCCATACCCCCTACACGAATACGATCATCAAAGCGTGTTACAGCGACTTTGTAGGTCTCGTCCAGTACTGTAGAAACTGGTGCACGCGTAGCATCTTGAATTGGAATGGTCAGTGAGTAGCCTTTTAATGGATAGACTGGAATATGAATTAACCCACGTAATAGCGGAGTAGAGAAAGATCCCATTGCAATTACATATTGGTCTGCTTTAACCAGACCTTCACTGGTTTGGACTGCTGTGACTTTATCTGCTTCAACCACCAGTTTTTCAATAGAAACACCAAATTTAAAAATTACGCCAGCAGCTTTTGCCATTTCTGCAAGATGCTGTGTAAATAACTGGCAGTCACCAGTTTCATCATTTGGCAAGCGTAACCCGCCTGTCAGTTTATGACTGGAATATTTTAAAGCAGGTTCAACTTTCATTAAATCTTTCGCTTCGAGCAACTCAAATGGCACACCAGCTTCTTTTAATACTTCAATATCTTTGGCAGCATTGGCATATTGCTGTTCACTACGGAAAAGCTGTAAGGTTCCTTGCTGACGACTTTCATAAGCAATACCTGTAGTCTTCCGTAATTCTTTCAGACAGTCACGACTATATTCAGCAATACGAACCATACGGCTCTTATTTTCCTGATAATGCTGAATATTGCAGTTCTTTAGCATTTGCCACATCCAGGCAATCTGGAAACTGGTTCCATCTGGACGAATAGACAGAGGAGCATGTTTTTGAAACATCCATTTAATAGCTTTAAGCGGCACCCCTGGCGCTGCCCAAGGTGTAGCATAGCCAGGAGAGACCTGTCCGGCATTTGCAGCACTGGTCTCCAGCGCTGCTCCAGGCTGTCGGTCAATTACGGTCACTTCATGTCCTGCCTGGGCTAGATACCATGCAGTTGTGACACCAATTACACCACTTCCTAAAACGACGACTTTCATGATCTTCTCTACTCATTGCAGCCTGAATCTGGCCTGTACATGGAGCTCTACCAAACGCGGTATATATGACTGATTTTTAAAGCAAGCAGTCCGTGGGTAGTACGGTATAACTGAGTTTCAGGGTAAACATTTAAGATGTGAAAGGGTCACTAAAAAAATCCCCTTTTCCAGTTATACTCTCAGTTTACATCTGGGGTTTAGTTCTGATAAATTCAAATAAACTTATCTTTAGATATAAAATTACTTACGTAAATGAAAATTAAAAATCTGAACCAGATTACTGATTTTGATATCAAGTTATTGAGAATTTTCAAGACAGTATGCGAATGCGGGAGCTTTACTTCAGCAGAGAGTGTTCTTGGAATTAGCCGCTCAGCCATTAGTCTGCATATGAGTGATTTGGAAAATCGTCTGGGGCTCAGGTTATGCCAGCGTGGCCGTGCCGGATTTTCTCTTACCGATGAAGGTAAGGAAATCTTGAACTATAGTGAAACGCTAATCGCTTCTATTGAGGAGTTTAAGCTTAAGGTTAACCAGATTCATAAAAAGTTAAAAGGCGAGTTTAATATTGGAATTATTAACAATTTAATTAATTTGCCAAAGCCTTATATCACTAATACGCTTGAGCAGCTTACCAGTGAAAGCCCTGATGTGCAGATTAACATCAGTATGAGTACACTAGCAGATATTGAATGCAAGGTGATGGATGGCCGCTTACATGTAGGGGCAGTCCCAATGGTTACTCCATTATCGGGACTGGACTATTTAAATCTTTATGAAGAAAGTTCTTATCTTTATTGTGGAGATCGGCATCCACTATTTTCTTCTACCGAGCAATTAAAAGAACAAGATTTAAGCCGGTGGAATGCAGTAATGCCTAACTACAGTATTAATTCACAAGCGTTGCAGCTGTACCAGCTGCTGCATTGTTCTGCAACTGCAAGTGACCGGGAGGGAATTGCTTTTTTAATTTTAACCGGAAATTTTATGGGTTTTTTACCTGATCATTATGCAAGGAAATGGGTAGAAAGCGGTCAGATGAAACCTGTGCTCGAGCAGCGCATGCATTATAGTACACCGATCTGCATGATTACCAGAAAGGGCAGGCGACATAATATGATTCTGGAATCTTTTCTCGAAAAGCTGAAAAATAATATTAATGAGCAGAATAATTCCGCGTTAACGGTAACGAACTAGATGGAACCCATATATCAGCTTAAATAGCAAACAGGATTTGCTATTTCATTGACTATTCTAGAAGTTGTTTTAATTTAACGGCATGAGGACTGTCTTTTGGTAAAAGTTCAAGCAGACGCTCAATTGCATCAGTACGTTCAGGAACACGACTAATCAGGCGAAATAACTGGTCAATGTCTTGCAAGTTATGAATCATATGACTTAAGCGCGCATCAAAGCAGTCACGCCAGGCACACAGGAAAGGACTTTCTGTCTTACTCAGGAAATTGCCCTTGTACAGGGCCAATACTGTAACAGTAAAGCCCAGATTCAATGCCTGTTCAGCCATAAGAAAATCTGCCTGAACCTCACAGTTCAGTTTATAAGGGCGTGATTGGATACAGTCGTGTAACAGACTGCGCATCTGGGATAATTCTGCTTTTAGCGTTTTCTGGCTAACCTGCCTGTCTCCATAAAGGGCATAGTGTAATTCATCCAAACTGATCCCATCTGGACACAATGCCAGAATACACAGTATTTCAATTTGCCGGTGCGTCAGCTGTAAAATATGATGATTAAACTGAACTTTTGACCCACCCAGCACTTTAAGATAAAGCACATTTTGCTGTTCAAGCCGGATGGCGCGTTGCACCAGATCTGCACAGCGCTCTACGGCGAGTACGCCTAAAGAATTATGCTTCTCATACTTGGTTGAAAGGTTAATAATGCCATGGAACTGGCCGCTTTGCGGGTCGATGATGGGCGCTGCGTAGCATACCCAGTCACGCACGCTATTCATCTGATTTTCATGTGAGTACACACAACTGGCAGCATGGGTATTTAACGCAAGGCCAATGGCATTGGTGCCTACGGACTGGGTAGACCACTGGCCACCTTCAAAAAAATGCACCTGTTCTGCAGAAGAGCGCATAGAGTGACTGCTCCAGGTCCAGAGCAGAGTGCCATGCTGGTCTGTAATTCCGATTGCCATACTGGCATCTGCTGCAATTCTCAAGAGTTCAGAATGACACTGATCCAATGATCGACCGAAGAGTGTTTCACGCCAACCATGATCCAGATTCAGTACTGGGGCCGCATCTACTGAAACGGGAGGCACATGATGTGCTACAGCATTCTTTAAAAAAGCTGATGAATAATGAGAAACAGGATTTAACACGGGTAATTTTTTAATCATATGCATATCATGGTCCTTCATGATGAGGCAAAAATGCAGCTACCTGAGCTGGTTACTGTTGTTATTTTCCCCTACCTTAAACCTTGATGCTCTAATCTGCTATCCGACAAAAGGCTGACGCCAGCATACACATCTTTAAACATCAGTCTGGTATATGTACCAATATAGTCAGACTGTTTTTAAAAGAAATGGCCGATTCAGACTGATCTGTTTAAAATAGTTACAGAATATTCCTGCATAAGATCAACCTGTCTGTTTGTATTTAAGGTAACTGCTTTCTGCTAAAAGGTTGCGGTACAGGTTTCCCTAAATATTGCTGATCGGCAAAATAACTGGAACGTACCATAGGCGCACTCCAAATATTTTTAAATCTTAAAAACTCGCCATGACGCTGATAATGCTCAAATTCTTTTAAGCTCACAAAACGATGGATAGGAGCATGAGCTTTAGAAGGCTGTAGGTACTGTCCGATGGTGACCAAATCCACATAATGATCTTTTAAATCATTTAACAGCGCAATAACTTCCGCCTCAATCTCTCCAATACCTACCATCAAGCCACATTTGGTAGGAGTCTCAGGACATAAAGTTTTAAATTTTTTTAACAGATTAAGAGAATGCTGATAATCTGATCCAGGCCGCAAGGCCCGGTACAAGCGGGGTACTGTCTCTATATTGTGGTTAAATACATCTGGTGGAGACTGGCTAAGAATAGACAAGGCAAGATCAAGCCGCCCTCTAAAGTCCGGAACCAATATTTCGATCCGGGTATTCGGACAGCATTTACGTATCTCCTGAATACAATCTACAAAATGTTGGGCGCCTCCATCTTTCAGGTCATCCCGGTCTACAGAAGTAATTACCACATAACTTAAATTTAGGTTTGCGACGGTCTCGGCAAGATGCCGAGGCTCAGCCGGATCTAGGCTGTTCGGGCGGCCGTGGGCTACATCGCAAAAAGGACACCGTCTGGTACAGATATCACCCATAATCATAAAAGTTGCAGTACCGCTACCAAAACATTCTGGCAAGTTTGGACACGCCGCTTCTTCACATACCGTATGTAGTTTCTGCTGACGCAACAGTCGTTTAATACGGCCAATCTCTTCAGGCTGACTGATTTTTGCCCGTATCCATTCGGGTTTTGTCGGAATCACGTCTGTTGCAATAACCTTAACAGGTATACGTGCCAGTTTATCTGCACCCCGAAGTTTTTTTTCATGCTTAAAATTCTGTTGTAAATCCATTTAAATATATCCTGATTTAATAATAAGTCTTAAAATAAATAAAAAGAGATTAATATTTAAAAAAATATTTTTAAAATAAAAATCTAGCTTTTAAATAAAATTAGAATTATAAAATATATAAGGTTGGTTAAAGGTTTGTTTTTAAGTTATTGTTTAAAATAATAAAAAATTACATTTATTTTTTAATAAATAAATTATTGTTTTTGAAAATAATAAGTAAATTTTATTTTAATAAATAATTTTAGTCTAATATTAATTTTAGAATAAATATATTTAATTGGAGGTGTGAGTTATTCACTGTTCCCTTGATTTTGATCAAGATAAAAAGGAAAAGGATATGCAATTAACGGAAGAAAAATTACTGGCTGCATATAAGAGTATGCGCGATATTCGTGAGTTTGAGGACCGGCTTCACGAAGAAAATACCATGGGTGATATTCCTGGATTTATTCACCTTTATAGTGGTGAGGAAGCAGTTGCAGTCGGTATTTGTGAAAATCTGACTGATAAGGATTACATTACCTCCACCCACCGGGGCCATGGGCACTGTATTGCTAAAGGATGTGATATCCATGCCATGATGCTTGAGATTTTCGGTAAAGATGCCGGCCTGTGTCGTGGTAAAGGTGGTTCAATGCATATTGCAGACCTCGACAAGGGCATGCTGGGTGCAAACGGTATTGTAGGAGGTGGACCTCCTTTAGCAATTGGAGCAGCTTTAACTGCTAAAACTTTAAAAACCGGTGGTATAGGTCTGTCATTTACGGGTGATGGGGGGTCAAATCAGGGTCTCACTTTTGAAGCGATGAATATGGCTGTAGTATTGCAACTTCCAGTCATATTTGTATTTGAAAACAATGGCTTTGGTGAAGGTACCGGTCATGACTATGCAGTAGGAAGTAAAGATATTGCTGGTCGGGCAGCAGGTTTTGGTTTACCTGCAGTCAAGGTTGACGGTACAGATTTCTTTGCAGTCTATGAAGCTGCCCAGCAGGCAATTGAGCGAGCCAGAAATGGTGGTGGACCAAGTGTAATTGAAACAATTACCAACCGCTTCTATGGTCATTTCGAAGGTGACCCTGGGTTAATCCGTTCTAAAGATGAAGTGGATTATGTAAAAGAACATCGCGATCCATTAAAAATTTTCCGTGAAAAAGTTAAAGACCAGATTGATCTGGCAAAGCTCGATGCAATTGATGCTGAGTCTAAAGCTAATGTAGACGACGCTGTAGCAAAAGCTCGTGCTGCCAAATACCCGGAAGTTTCCCAGCTTCTGACCGATGTTTATGTCTCTTACTAAAGGAATAGTAAAGCAAATGCCAAATAAAAGTTACCGTAACGCGATTAAAGAAGCGATTGAATTAGAGATGCGCCGTGACCCGACTGTATTTGTAGTCGGTGAAGACGTACGTGGTGGTCATGGTGGTAAAAATACTGAAGATAATGCCCTTGAAGGCTTTGGTGGCGTACTGGGTGTGACTAAGGGTTTATGGTCTGAGTTCGGTTCTGAACGTGTGATCGATACCCCAATTACAGAGTCAGCGATTATCGGTATGGCTGCAGGTGCAGCAGCAACCGGTTTACGGCCTGTAGCTGACCTGATGTTTATGGATTTCTATGGTGTATGCCATGACATGCTTTATAACCAGGCTGCGAAGTTCCGCTATATGTTTGGAGGTAAAGCCAAAGCACCTATGGTAGTACGTGGCATGATCGGCGCCGGTTTCTCCGCAGCAGCCCAGCATTCACAGTCACCTTATAATGTCTTTGCTGCAGTACCCGGTTTGAAGGTGGTCGTACCTTCTAGTCCTTACGATGTAAAAGGTCTGTTGATTCAGGCAATTCGTGATGATGACCCGGTAGTATTTTGTGAACACAAACTGCTGTATGACATTAAAGGCGAGGTTCCGGATGATGCCTATACCATTCCTTTTGGCGTAGCCAATTACACCCGTGAAGGAACTGATGTCACCATTATTGCTTTAAGTTTAATGGTACACCGTGCCAATGAAGTTGCAGATAAACTGGCAAAAGAGGGAATTTCGGTAGAAGTGGTAGATCCAAGAACTATTTCGCCTCTAGATGAAGAAGGTATCCTTGAATCTGTAGCCTCGACTGGCCGTGTAGTAATTGTTGATGAGTCTGCAGCACGTTGTGGTTTTGGTCATGATGTTGCTGCCCTGATTGCCCAGAAAGGATTTCATTATCTGAAAGCCCCAATTGAACTGGTGACTCCTCCTCATACGCCTGTACCGTTCTCACCTGTATTGGAAAAAGAGTGGATTCCGAGTGTAGAGCGTATTGAACAGGCTGTACGAAAAACTTTGGAGGCTTAGGATGAGCGAAATTAAAACACTAGAAATCCCAAAATGGGGATTATCTATGGAAGAAGGAACCATTGCCCAATGGTTAATCCAAGAAGGAAGCCAGTTCAATAAAGGACAAGAAATTTGTGAAATTGAAACCACAAAAATTGTAAACGTCCTGGAGGCACCTTTTGACGGAAAATTGAGAAAAATACTGGCAAAAGATGGTGAAACCCTGCCAGTCGGTGGCTTAATTGCAGTTTGTGCCAATGATGATGTCACAGATGAAGATATACAGGCATTTGTACAGTCACTTGGTCAAGGGACAGCAGCTTCGGCAAGCTCTGCACCGGACAGCACTCCGGCTGAAGACAAAACCGAACAGACTGCACCAGTAGAGCAGCTGAGTTCATCAACTGTGAAAGCTGAAACATCATCTGCTACCCGGAAAACTTCTCATAGTGCCGGTGACTATATTGTTCCTGCGTCTTTACAAGGTTATCAGCTGCCAGATGATCTGTTTATTACACCACATGCCCAAAAACTGGCAGAAAAATATAATTTGGATTTAACCAAGGTTACAGGTTCGGGACGCGAAGGGCGTATTAGTGTCGCTGATCTTCAGGCAGCAGTACAGGGCGCAGGTGGACAATGGCCAGATGTTAAGCATCAGGCCAGTACAAAAGCTGCAAAATCTAACGCTGATGACAGTCAGGTTGCTGCTACACCTGTAGCTCGGCGTCTGGCAAAGCAATGGGGCATTAATCTGCATGACTGTCGCGCTTCGGGAACAAGAGGCCGGGTCTGCAAAGAAGATGTTGAAGCAGTGTATAACCGTGAACACAAGTCTGCTCATACAGAAACTTCATTGAATGCAACTCAGCCCGAACAGGCAAAAGTAACCAGTATTCCAATGAATGCCATGCGTAAAGCGATTGCTTCACGTTTACAGGCAGCAAAACGTAATGCGCCACATTTTCGTTTAACTGTTGACTTGAATGTTGAGGCGATACAGACATTACGTGCACAGATTAATGAATCCGTGCCTCAGGTCAAATTGTCTATCAATGATATGCTCATCAAGGCAGCAGCTGCGGCGTTGATTAAAGTACCTGAAGTAAATGTACAGTTTGACGAAGAGTCACAATCAATTTTACAGTTTGATCAGGCCGATATTTCTGTGGCTGTGGCTATTCCTAATGGCCTTATTACTCCAATTATCAAAGCTGCAAATCAGAAATCGCTTGCTGAGATTTCTGGCAATATGCGGGATTTGGCCACCCGGGCAAAAACTGGAAAGTTAACTCCGGATGAATTTCAGGGGGGAAGTTTCAGTATTTCTAACCTGGGAATGCTGGGTATCAAACACTTTGACGCCATTATCAATCCGCCTCAAGGTGCTATTTTGGCTTTGGGTGCTTCAGAGGCTCGAGCAGTGGTAGAGCATGATCAGATTGTCATTCGGCAGATGGTGACAGCAACTTTATCCTGTGACCATCGGGTGATTGATGGAGCAGTTGGGGCGAAATTCTTGGCCAGCTTTAAAAAGTTTGTCGAGAATCCAGCATTAATACTGGTATAGGAGCTGGACATGACAGGAAATCAGTATGATTTAATTGTTGTGGGTGCAGGTCCGGGTGGATATGTGGCTGCAATACGTGCAGCCCAGCTTGGTCTTAATACAGCAATTATCGAAGAAAAACATCTGGGGGGGATCTGCCTAAACTGGGGCTGTATCCCGACCAAAGCTTTATTGAGTGGAGCTGACTTGGCCTATCAGCTTAAGCATGCTGGAAACTTTGGTTTCACTCTTCCACAAATTGATTTCGATCTGAGTCAACTGGTTAAACATAGCCGCCAAGTCTCGCAGCAACTGGTACAGGGAATCGAGCACCTTCTCAAGAAAAATGGTGTAGAGGTTATATTTGGACGGGCCAAGCTACAGGCGAAAGAAACGCTTGAGGTAATCGATGAGAGCGGTAAAGCACGCACTTTAAAAGCACCTCATATCATTTTAGCAACAGGTGCCAGAGCTCGAACTCTGCCTGGTCTGCCTGTCAATGGCACCGAGATCTGGAGTTACCGGGAAGCGCTAGTCCCGGAACAATTGCCTGAATCTTTACTGGTAGTCGGTTCCGGCGCTATAGGCAGTGAATTTGCCAGTTTATATCATGATCTAGGCTGTGAGGTTACTCTTATTGATGTTGCTCAGCAGATTTTGCCCACTGAAGATGCAGAAGTTGCAGAATATATGCGTAAGCAGTTTGAGCAGCGCGGTATGAAAGTGATTACTGGCTGTTCATTGCAAAATGTCCAGGTTACCGGAGGTCAGGTACAGTGTGAACTTCATAGCTCACAGGGCAAGCAAAACCAGGTGTTTGATCGGGTTCTGTCTGCAATAGGTGTACAACCGAATGTAGAAAATATGGGACTGGAACAGTTAGAAGTAGAGTTTAAGCAGGGCTTTATTCAGGTGGATGAATTCTGCCGCACAAATGTCGTGGGGCTCTATGCAATTGGTGATGTGGCGGGTGCACCATGTCTGGCTCATAAAGCCAGTCATGAAGCTATTCTTTGTGTAGAAAAAATTGCAGGACTCACAAATCTGCACTCTCTAGACCGTACCCAAATTCCTGGCTGTATTTTTACTCATCCTCAGGTTGCCAGTATTGGTTTGACTGAAGTGCAGGCCAAAGCGCAAGGACATCATATCCAGACTGGGAAATTTCCTTTTCAGGCAAATGGCAAGGCACTGGCTTTAAAACAAACTGCCGGTTTTGTAAAAACTGTATTTGATAAAGAGACTGGCGAGCTGCTCGGAGCGCATATGGTCGGCCATGAAGTTACTGAACATATTCAGGGTTTCGCAATTGCCAAATATCTGGAAGCTACCGATGAAAGCTTGGCACAGGTCATTTTTCCTCATCCTACGTTATCAGAAGCAATGCATGAATCGGTATTAGCTTCCCTACAGCGAGCAATACATATTTGAAAACATGGAAGAGCTTATCTGGTTTAGCTTGATAAGCTCATTCTTCTTACAGAAAACTGGTTAATCAGGAGCGGTAATGAAAGCAGCTCGTTTTTATGATAAAGGCGATATTCGCATTGAAGATATTCCGGAGCCACAAGTTACACCAGGTACAGTCGGTATTCAGGTTGCCTGGTGTGGCATTTGTGGAACCGACCTGCATGAGTTTATGGATGGTCCAATTTTTATTCCACCTTGTGGCCATCCACATCCAATCTCGGGCGAATCTGCTCCGGTAACGATGGGACATGAGTTTTCCGGAGTTGTATACGCTGTGGGTGAAGGGATTAATGATATTCAGATTGGTCAGCATGTGGTGGTTGAACCTTATATCATCGCTGATGATGTGCCGACTGGACCTAATGATGCTTATCATCTGTCGAAGAATATGAATTTTATTGGTTTAGGAGGGCGAGGCGGTGGTCTATCGGAAAAAATAGCCGTGCAGCGTCGTTGGGTACACCCAATTTCTAATAAAATACCATTGGATCAGGCTGCACTGATTGAGCCTTTGTCGGTAGGCCATCATGCTTATATCCGTAGTGGCGCACAAGCCGGAGACATTGCACTGGTTGGGGGGGCAGGGCCTATAGGTCTGTTGTTATCAGCTATTTTAAAGGCTAAAGGACTCACTGTTATTATTAGTGAGTTAAGTGCTAAACGTAAAGAAAAAGCAAGAGAGGCTGGTGTTGCAGATTATATTCTGGACCCTTCAGAAGTTGATGTGGTTACGGAAGTCATGAAAATTACTCAAGGCCAAGGTGCAGATGTTGCTTTTGAATGTAGTAGTGTAAATAAAGTACTAGATACTCTCGTAGCTGCGATGAAGCCGGCTGGTGTACTGGTCATTGTATCAATTTGGAGTCATCCAGCCACAGTAAATGTTCACAGTGTTGTTATGAAAGAACTTGATATTCGTGGCACCATTGCTTATGTCAACGACCATCAGGCAACAATCAAATTGGTGGAAGATGGTAAAATTAATTTGGAACCTTTTATTACACAGCGCATTCAACTCGATGACTTGGTTTCGCAGGGATTTGAAACCCTGATCCATAACAATGAGTCAGCTGTTAAAATTATTGTCCATCCCTAAATACTCAGAAAAAACAAGCAGACGTTTTAATTGCTTATCAATAATTTAACAACAATACATAAGGAAAAATAATGAATAAAGGATTAATGAATAAAGTCGCCGTTGTAACAGGCGCAGCGCAAGGTATAGGTCGTGGTATTGCTCTAAGACTGGCCCAAGAAGGTGTACATGTAGCCTTGGTAGATCTGAATGAACAACGACTTAATGAAGTAAAACAGGAAATTGAAAATTTAAAGGTAGAAGCCAGTATTTTTGTTGCTGATATCAGTCAGCGTGATCAGGTGTATGCCAGTATTGAACATGCCGAGCAGTCTTTAGGCGGTTTTGATATTATGATTAATAATGCTGGAATTGCTCAGGTTCAGCCTCTTGATGCAGTGACACCTGAAGAACTGCAAAAAATTAGCGATATTAATATTGGTGGAGTTCTGTGGGGTATTCAGGCCGCAGCTCGAAAATTTAAAGCGCGCCAGCAAAAAGGTAAAATCATTAATGCAGCTTCTATTGCAGGGCATGAAGGTTTTGCCATGTTAGGAGTATATTCGGCAACAAAATTCGCAGTCCGTGCTTTAACTCAGGCCGCAGCCAAGGAATATGCTTCACATGGCATTACGGTAAATGCATATTGTCCGGGAGTAGTGGGCACAGATATGTGGGTAGAAATTGATAAAAGATTCTCTGAAATTACCCATACCCCAATTGGTGAAACATACAAAAAATATGTGAGTGGTATTGCACTAGGGCGTGCACAAATACCTGAAGACGTGGCTGCGCTGGTTGCTTTTTTATCGAGTGAAGATGCCGATTATATTACCGGGCAGGCAATTTTAACAGATGGAGGTATGGTCTACCGCTAGTACAATATACACTGTCTAATTTTTAAAAATGTATAAACATAATCAGGCTTCTACTTAAACACATTAAATAATAAAAGGCCTGAGTACATAGAATATAACACTATCTTATTTGTACTCAGGTCTGTATTTCCTTAAGTTTTTTAAGATATTTTTGTCAAATTCTGCTGTTTATACATAATATTATCCAGCCACTAGTCTATTGAAATACTAAAAGTTATCACTATATATGACCTATAGTTTTTTAAATTTTCGTCTATGTGTGCCAATTTTAAACCTGTTACGCATGTTCAGGTGCATAAACTTCAGTTACCGGATATTCCTTTCGATTATCTCGAAGAAGTGTATCCAGCCTATGATTTGCCTTTACTATTTAAGTCAGAATATGGCTTTGAATGGCGTAGCGTAATGTTCGGACTGGTGCCAAAGTGGGCTCAGGATAAAAGTTCGGCTAAACGGACCTATAATGCCCGAAATGAAACTTTATTTGAAAAGCCAAGTTTCCAGGAGGCTGCATTTAAAGGTAAGTTTGGAGTTATTCCGGTGACCGAATTTTATGAAGCAAAATATATTGATGGTAAGGCTCAGCGTTGGGGAGTACGTCGCAAAGATGGCCAAGGCTTTTTCATTGCTGCCATTTATGAAATCTGTAGAATCAATGATGAAGTGATTCGCTCAGCCAGCATGATCACGATGGATGCAATAGACCATCCGATGATGAAGGAGTTTCATGAACCAGGAAATATCAAACGTTCAGTGATTGTAATTCCACATGAACGTCTGGATGAATGGCTGAGTGTAGGGCCTGCTAACTTCAAATCATTTATTGAAGGTTTTCCTGTTGAAGAGTTTGAGTGTTCTCATGTACCCAAGCCTAAAGTGGAAACGCCCCAGTTAAACTTTTTTGACTGATGAAAGTTAATTTGAAAGATTTTTAAATAAGTATTTAAGGCTTTCAATTAGTTTTTCAATCTGTAATGGAGTAAGCCCTTCAAAAGACTGTTCGAGTACTACTCCAGTAAGATCATTAATTTTAGCGGTCATTTCTTTGCCATACTCAGTGAGATTTACCCGTGTAATACGGCCATCCTCTTCACAGGAATAGGTATCGACATAGCCTTCAGCTTTCAGGCGGTAAACAATTTTGGTTGTAGTCGACATTTTTGAAATGATCATCTCTGAAAGATCAGAAACACTGGCATGTGGTTTAGACTCGAGTGCCAGTAGAATACGTCGCCGTGAGTTATCCAATCCATAACGCTTTAAGACATTGTCCATATTTTGCACATATTGTGCATGTACTTGAGTAATCCAATAGAATGGAAAGTCTTCAAGATTAAAATCCCCAGTGTTTGAAGGCAAAAACCGAGCATATTTTTTATTCATACGAGAATAACCCTAATTTTAATTATTTTTACAAAGTAAGTTTATTGTAAAACAATTGTTTTATACAAGAGAGTGGCTAAGTTTATTTTAGTATAAAAACTTTTATGAGCCCTTCAATGAGTTTGATATTTTTAGACTGGCTATTATTAGAACGACAAAGTGTAGCATTTGAGCAGTATTTTGATGAGATTTATAAGAAAAATGGCAAAACTACTTTAAAAGCTGTAAGGAATGATTTTAATCCAAGTGTATTCTTTGAGATTTTTTATTAAGATTTAAATAGCAAATAAAGTAGCTCAGCTATTTTGTAATTTCTGCCTCATTGATCAGTTTTACTTTAAAATAAAATTTTGTATTGGGTTTGAGAATTACCAGTAATGTGATTCTTAACAAAATGAGTGACTTCATTGAATTTTATGTCTATAAAGAGAAGTTCTAGAAAAACAAATTATTAGAACATTCAATGAACATGGATCAACTTACTTTCGCAACTAAACTTGCCATTTTGTTTAGCGGTATCTATTTATGGATTGGTATGTTAACAGGACTCTGGAAATATTATCAGATCAGGAAATCTGCGCATGCACGTGCTCATCCATATGTGGATATAGCTCACCGAAGTAGTTTGCTTTATGCTCCAGCAACTCTCATTCTGGCTACACTAGGGCATTTTACCATCTGGTCTGACTATGCAGTTCTCACCTGTATTGGGATCAATATATTATTTTTCAGCCTTTCTATATTGAGTTATATTTTACATGGAGTTTTAAAAGATACTGTTAATCAGTTCCAGGTGCCGCATCAACTTGGTAAATGGTATTTACCCAAAATTTTGATGACAATATTTATGTTTTTACTGGTAATTGGAGAATTAGTAGCAAGTGGTTTTCTAATAATAGGGACTGCGTATTATTTTGGATTTATCTAAACAAGCCTAAACGCTAAAAAATAATTTTTTATTATATAAAGATGGATGATTGCTCATCCATCTCTTAGTTGTTTTTATACTTAAAATATTTACGACACTTGTGGTCAATAAGCGCCCAGATCGAGAACAGCGCAGAGACTATTAAAGCATAGAGAAAGTGTTCTAGCTTCAAATTGCCATTAATCACCCCATGAAAAAGCAGAGTTAACATGAGGGCTACTGTAGTAACAACATAATTGACAAAATTTTTATCGTTCTTAAAAACTTTGGCGAAAGAACGCTTGTTTAGGGGTAAAGAGTGCATCTTCGGTCCTCCTGTCGTGCGCGACAAAACCTAATTGTTTTAATCAGAAATCTAGTTTTTAATGTTTTACTGCTTATTTCCGAGTATTTCAATAGGTGATAGCATTATTTTTTTATCATTATTTTTCTTTATAATATATAAAGTAATTAATGTATTTAATAAATAAATATAAGAATAGTTTTTGTGTAAATTTTTTTGATCACATTATTACCTAATTTTATATGATAAACCTCATTTTTTTAATTAAAATTTAAATAAAACAAAAAGTTATAATAAGTTGAATTTCTAATGTACTATAAGAGAAATAATTTTAAATTGGCATTTTGAAAATTAATTTAGCTCAAATGATCTTAAGTAAAATCTGAATATAAATCTAACTTTTTAATTTAAAATGTTTAAACGATTCTTAAGATTGTATATTTTATATACTTTAAGTAATAAAATATTTCAAGTCATGAGATAAAATTTTAGTTTCTATTGTAGCTACTACAATTGGCTGCGTTATTTAGGGACTATTATATAGCGTTCTTAATAGCTGATTTTATTACAAGTTTTTAACAATTAATAATTTTTTTCCTGAAAAAAATATGCTTAGATCAAAAGTATCTGAAGACAAGAGAAAAGGATAAATAATATGAATAAGTTAATGGCAGCTATGGGCTTAATTGCCGTATTTGGAATCACAGGATGTGATAACCGTGAAACAGGAGCGACTGCTGGAGAACATTTAGGTAAAGCAGCCGAGCAGGCGGGTTCAGATATTAAAGATGTAACTTTAGCAGCAGGTGCTGAAGCAAAAGAAGCTGCTGACGATGCAGCAGTCAAGATGGATGCGGCGGCAGAAAAAGCTGAAGTTGAAGCTCGTGAGGCAACCGCAGATGCTCGTGAAGCAACTGCAGAAGCTGCAGACCGAGCGGAACAGAAAGCTTCAGAGGTGGAAGCAGATGCCCGTAAAGCCACAGCAGATGCTGCTGACTCTGTAGAAAAGACAGCTTCACGTGTGGAAGCAGATGCCCGTAACTAAAATTTTTTTGCTATGCAAAAGCCAGCACTGTCTGGCTTTCTTATATTTTTAAAATTGCAGAATACTCAGAGTTTATGAGACAGGTGATAGATCAGATATAGAGAAAATTTATATTAAAATTAAATAGACAAAGAGAAATAAAAATAACAACTTTATAATAATTCTTAAAGGTTAAAATAGCATAAGCCAAGTTTCTGTATATAAAAATAAAACTATAAGCATCGAATTCTAGTAAGAGGCGTAAACAAAAAATGCCAGTTGGGTAAACTCGGCATTTCTGATCACCAGTAAAATCAGCTCTGGGTAAGAATTGATTTTAACGACTCTTAAGTTAACTGTTTGAATGTTTAACCCGGTCGACAATAATAGAAATGACTAGAACAATTAATGACGGGATAAGCCATGCAAGATTTTGTTCATTGAGTGGTAAATGTTGAACAGCATCTGGTAACAGATCAGAGAATCCAGCTACCTTGATTCCATCGATTATTCCAAAAATGAAAGCCATTGCTGCTACAGGCGTAATTACATAGCCCGGTTTTTTCCAGAATTTCCAGAAAAAGCTCAGCATGATCACTACAATTGCAGGTGGATAAATAGCACTCAAAACAGGAACAGAAACAGCAATCAGCTTAGTTAGTCCAAGGTTTGAAATTAAAACCGAAAATAGAACTAAAATAAGCACCAGAATCTTATAAGGAATCTTGGTAAGTTGAGTAAAGTATTCTGCACAGGCACAGGTCAAACCAATCGCCGTAACTATACAAGCTAGAAAAATGAGCAGACTCAGAAAGAGTGAACCTAAATCACCAAACGCATGCTGTACATAAGCGTGTAGAATCTGTGCCCCATTGGCTGCGTTAGGTGCTGCTTCATGACTTCCTAGCCCCAGTTTGAACAGGCTGAGATAAACTAGGGTCAGACCTACACCAGAGATCAGACTTGCAATCACTGCATATTTGGTCACGAGTTTACTATCGGTTACACCACGTGAGTGGATCGCCTGAATAATCACAATACCAAAAACTAAAGCACCCAGCGTATCCATGGTCAGATAGCCATTAACAAAGCCTTCAGACACTGGGCTATTGATATAATGGTTAATAGGAGCGGGAATAAAACCTGCCGGTATACAGAACGCAGCAATTCCAAGAACTGCTAACGCAGCAATTTTCATAGGAGCAAGAACATGGCCTATTGTATCGAGTAATTTATTTGGATATAGCGAGACCAGTCCTACTATCGCAAAATAAATTAGACTGTAGATCAGTAAACTGCTATTTGAAGTGCCGAAATAAGATGAAAAACCAATTTCATAAGACACTGTGGCTGTACGTGGTGTAGCAAACAGAGGCCCTACTGATAAATAGCACACCACAGTTAAAACCAAACTGGCTATACGGCCAAGCGGTGAACTCAATATTTCAATTGACCCTTGCACACGCGATAGTGCAATAATGGTAATTACAGGCAAACCGACTGCTGTAATGAGAAACCCGAGGGCTGCCCACCAGACATGTTCACCTGCCTGCTGTGCAACAATAGGTGGAAAAATGATATTACCGGCGCCAATAAAAAGCGCAAAGGTCATAAAACCTAGAGCAATAATATCCCGAGTACGAAGATTATTCATATCATATAAAGGGAGAGGGACTGTAAAAGAAGCAGCGATTCTAATTTAAAAAATAAATTTTGTGTAATTTCTCTAATATAAATTATGAAGAAAGCTGATGATAAAAATTTTTCAAAAATATAGTTTATTTCCAATGTTATAATTAATTATTTGAAAACAATTG
The DNA here is from genome assembly GCF_002307755.1 of Acinetobacter sp. UBA1297. NCBI lineage: Bacteria > Pseudomonadati > Pseudomonadota > Gammaproteobacteria > Moraxellales > Moraxellaceae > Acinetobacter > Acinetobacter sp. UBA1297. Next base: position 86,312 of record NZ_DBUF01000006.1, on the reverse strand, counting down.
TCTTATATAAAATAACCAGATAAAAATTTCTAAGGGTACAAATTTTTTATATCAGAAAAAAATAATTAAAAGAGTAATTTTTATGGATAAAAAATAGCCAGTCTAAAAATTTTATAAACAGAATAATCAATTGTTATCGTTTCTGATGACTTGAAATGCCAGTCTTAATCAGGAAATTTTATATAAAAAACGTTATACTTGAGTCACTAACCAGAGAGGATAGGTCAATGAGAGCTTCAGCTGTAACTATCAAGACAGAACAGGATATTGAAAAATTACGTATATCCGGGCGTTTGGCTGCACAAGTTTTGGAAATGATAGGGCAGTATGTCAAGCCAGGCGTTTCGACCGAATATCTCGATGATATTTGCTATGACTATATCGTAAATACTCTAAAAGTCATTCCTGCAAATGTGGGCTATCATGGTTTTACTAAAACCACCTGTATTTCACCAAATGAAGTGGTCTGTCATGGTATTCCTTCAGCGCGGACTATTTTAAAAGATGGCGATATTATCAATATTGATGTAGCAGTAATTAAAGATGGCTATTATGGAGATACCAGCCGAATGTATTATGTAGGGCAAGTCAGCCCTCAAGCTAAACATTTGGTAGAAACAACCTATGAAGCAATGGTAGCAGGAATTCATACGGTCAGACCCGGTGCCACATTGGGTGATATTGGCTATGCGATTCAAAAAGTCGCCCAGCGCGAGGGCTATACTATCGTACGTGAGTATTGCGGTCATGGAATTGGAAAAACTTATCATGAGCAACCTAATGTACTGCACTATGGTCAACCTGGACAAGGGTTGATACTGCGTAAAGGTATGGTGTTTACCATTGAGCCTATGGTGAATGCAGGTAAGGCACGTGTCAAAGAATTGAATGATGGCTGGACTGTGATTACAAGTGATAGGTCGCTTTCTGCGCAGTGGGAACATATGGTGGCGGTAACTGATAATGGATTTGAACTCTTAACACCATGGCCAGAAGGGACAGGTTCATATCCCAAAATTTAATTTTGTTTAAAAAATAATCAAACAGTTTAATTTTATGGAAATTTAGATAAAAATTTCCATAAATTTTTATCTATTTATTTGAATTAGTATTGTATCTATTTGTAATTTTTTAAAAATATATTATATATACAACAACATAAATATAACAATTGATAGAAAATAAGTAACTTTTAAGATGTTTTATGTATTTGTTTTTAATTGGTTATTTGTATATTATTGTTTTTAGATTCTATCGCTGTAGTTTCTTTTTAGTTGTTCGTTTTTATAAGCTTACCTTTCTACAGGGTAAGCTTTTTTTTATCCATAAAATTTATTTCAATATTCAGCTGGACGACGCATAACAGAAATTTTGTCTTTTGAGTTTATTGAGCTCACGAATAGTTAGTTAATGGGCTTTGTATAAATGCTCAACCAAATACTCAATAAAAACCCTGACTGAAGGAAGCTGACCACGACGTGATGGGTAAACAGCATGGAAAACTCCATGGGGTGTGTTCCAGTCAGGAAGAACGCGAACAAGTTCTCCGTGTCTAACCAGATCAGCAGTTACACTGTCGGGGAGTAAAGCGATACCGCAGCCCTGACGTGCCAGTTGTGCCAGCATCATCAGGTCTGAACCCATGACGACAGGATTAATTTTAAATTTTCGCGATTTATTTTCCCGGTCATGCAGGGTGAGCTGCTGGTCCAGGTGATCATCAATCATGCTCAGTATTCTATGTTCTGCTAACTGGTCAGGATGGGTTAAATTGCCATATTCGTTGAGGTAAGCCTGACTGGCAACCAAATGCTGTTCAATTCGTTGAAACTGGCGAATAATCAGATTAGGGTCATTGTCCAGATTAAAACGTACCCTTAGAGCAACATCAATCCCTTCATTAATCACATCAATGCGGCGATTGGTGACACTAAGCTGAACCTTGATCTCTGGATACTGTTTTAGAAAGTCGGGTAGAATCTTCGCAATTTCATTTTGGGCTATACTGACTGGTAAACTGACTTTAATCACTCCACGCGGTTTACTGCTTAAATGATCTATCAGGTCATGGGCAGCCTGTGCTGCATTCATCATGTCCTGTGCATGCTGATAGATATCCATACCAATATCAGTGACAGCAAAATGTCGTGAGCTTCGTTGAATGAGGCGCACGCCAAGACGTTCTTCCAGATTATATACCCGCCGGCTGAGTTTGGATTTGGGAATATCAGTTGCGCGCTCAGCTGCACTAAAACCTCCATGCTCGACAACTAAGGCAAAGCAGTAAAAATCATCCAGATCAGTCAGCATGCAGATTTCCGTTAAAGATTATGAAAAGATATCGTTGTAGCCCGCTGTATTTTATAGCGGATTTACTTCAAGAGTTCTATTTTAAATTGCAGGTTTACTGCCATTTCAAGTTATATCTAAATAGTTAATTTAAAGGAGCTGATTAGGCTATCTGTTATCAAATTAAATTTTTTCATTTTAAACACATAATAAAATTCTACTATTTGTATCGCTATCCTCTTGATGCCCTCTATATATTGTTCTTTAAAATCTTTTACAATAGTTAAAACACACACCTGATGAACGCAATGACCTATCAATTAATTCAACTTGATGACCCGATGCAGAATGTTAGCTGCCCTTATTGCAAGCAGCATATTATTGACTGGCAGCAGGAACAATATATACAGCCTTGTCAACACACTTTATTTATAGCGATGGATTTGGGCTTTGAGTTTATTGCTGATTATTTTGAAGCCAAAATGTCTCGAACAGTAGATATAATTCATGAGGACCCAGAAATGAATATATTTCAGGAAATTACTGCTACGGACTGGCCTGATTTAATCGTTTATAAAGCTGATCTTGGTGTAGAGGGGCTTTACCGTTATATTGGTTTATCTCAAGTGGTTTAAATAAAGCTAAAGGTTTAACCTGATAGGGTTTCCTGTTCAAGCCATTGAATAAATTTATGAATTAATGGGTTAGGCTGCTGCTGGGAATATACAAAATAATAGGATCGGGCACCTTTGAGTTTAATATCAGAAGCAATAACCAGCTCACCCGAACAGAATTCTTTTTCTAGTAGCATCTGTGGAATTAACGCAACGCCCATATGATGAGATGCCGCTACAGCCAGCATTGAAAACAGTTCATGTCGCTGACCTTCCATAGCATAAGGATAATCTGCTCCAGCGACTTCAAACCATTCTTTCCAGATGTATGGCCGGGTTGTCTGTTGCAACAGGGGCAGGCTGGCAATTTGCTTGACGGAAAGTGTGCCTTGAAATGGGCCGGATACAGGTCTGAGTTCGGGGAAATTCCGGTAAATTAGGTCTGGTGAACATACTGCAACTACATCTTCATGCATCAGGTAATGCGCTTGTGTACCTGGCCAGTTTTGTACCTGTGTTTCGGTTCCTGCATAAATAGCAGCATCAAAAATATGGTCACTAAATAAAAATGGTTTGGTGCTGGTTTCCAGATGTACATTAATTTCAGGATAAAGAGTATTAAAGCGATGTAGGCGAGGTACCAGCCAGCGTGTAGCAAACGTTGGTACAACTCCTAGTTTGAGTGTTCCGCCTAAGCCTTTATGCGACATCAGGTCCAGAGTACTTTGTTCCAGACTGAGTAGATGAGTGCGGATATCTTTATAGTACTGTTCACCTGCATGCGTTAACTCAACTCCATGTCTTGTCCGGTTAAATAATGGAAGATCCAGATATTCTTCAAGTTGCTGAATCTGACGTGAAACTGCACTCTGCGTGACAGAAAGTTCTTGTGCAGCATGAGTATAACTACGATGCTTGGCTGCTGCTTCAAAGCAGATGAGTGTCTGTAATGAAGGAATCATTCTGCGCATAAAATTCTCCCGAAGAGCGAGATAAAATAAAAGTTTCTAGCCAGTCTGTAATTTTTGCCAAGACTTGAGCTATCAGGGTAATTACTCTTCTTATCTGTAAAAAAACTTATAACACGATACAAGATATGCGTAAAAGGAATATCTGAATGAAAAATTATCGTTTGAAGCCTGTTCTGAACAGGAATAGCATGAAATCAATATAAGATATTCAGCAAGGCAAAGGACGCAATGAATCAGATGATCAACACTGAAAAAAAAGCTAAAGTTCATTTTAACTGGCAAGATCCGTTTTTATTAGAACAGCAACTGAATGAAGAAGAACGTATGGTTCGCGATACAGCTGCTGCATATTGCCAAGATAAGCTTATGCCACGTGTTCTGGAACAGTTTCGTCATGAAAAAACCGATCCTGCTATTTTTCGTGAAATGGGTGAGCTAGGACTACTCGGGCCAACTATTCCTGAACAGTACGGTGGTGCCGGTTTAAATTATGTCAGTTACGGTCTGATTGCACGTGAGATTGAGCGAGTGGATTCAGGCTACCGTTCTATGGCCAGTGTACAAAGTTCATTGGTTATGGTGCCAATTAATGAATTTGGCAGTGAAGAACAAAAACAGAAGTACTTACCAAAACTGGCTACAGGTGAATTCATTGGCTGTTTTGGACTGACTGAACCGGACCATGGTTCTGACCCGGGCAGCATGTCAACTCGCGCTAAAAAGGTAGAAGGTGGATATCGCCTCTCAGGCGCAAAAATGTGGATTACCAATAGCCCGATTGCTGATGTATTTGTTGTGTGGGCAAAAGAAGTTTCTACTGAAGGAAATGTTGGCCCAATTCGCGGTTTTATTCTGGAAAAAGGTTGGGAAGGGTTATCTGCACCGGCGATACATGGCAAGGTAGGCTTGCGTGCATCGATTACTGGCGAAATTGTTATGGATAATGTGTTCGTACCAGAAGAAAATGCATTTTCAGAAGTACAAGGACTACGCGGCCCATTTACCTGCCTGAATAGTGCCCGTTACGGCATTGCCTGGGGCGCCATGGGAGCTGCTGAATTTTGCTGGCATACGGCGCATCAGTATACGATGGACCGTAAACAATTTGGCCGCCCGCTTGCGGCTAACCAGCTGATCCAGAAAAAACTGGCAGATATGCAAACTGAGATTGCCCTTGGTTTGCAGGTAGCTTTACGTTTTGGTCGTATGAAAGATGAGGGTATTGCTTCAGTTGAAGGCACATCATTGATTAAGCGTAATAACTGCGGTAAGGCGCTTGATATTGCCCGTTTGGCACGTGACATGCTGGGTGGTAACGGTATCAGTGATGAGTTTGGGGTAGCGCGTCATCTGGTTAACCTGGAAGTTGTAAACACCTATGAAGGTACTCATGATGTACATGCCTTGATTTTGGGTCGTGCCCAAACTGGTATAGCTGCTTTTTCAAACTAAACCATTCCAAGAAATTTGCTGAAGATGCCTGAGTGCATCTTCATGGCGAAGCTTTGCCTGAAAATGAACCTAACACGGACTTAAGGATTCATCATGAGCTTCTCTTGGCAAGGATTCCATACACGGATAGTACTTAAAGAAAAATAATAAAAGTCTTTAATGGAACACAAGATAAGACATCGATGACTCATTTGAGAAAATGAGGAATATTAAATGAATAATGAAGTACAAGTGGCGATCAAGCCTATAAAAGGAAATCTACCGTCTAATCTGGGGACTTATGAAAAAATAGGACCGCATACCTGGAAATTTGCACTGTTATTTACTTATTTTGCCATGGTGGTCGATGGTATCGATATTATGTTGCTCTCTTACAGTTTGACCAGTCTGAGAGCTGATTTTGGTCTGAGTGCTTTTCAGGCAGGGGCCTTAGGTAGTGCATCACTCGCCGGTATGGGGGTTGGTGGTGTGTTAGGTGGATGGGCCTGTGATAAATTTGGTCGGGTACGTACCATTGCTCATTCAGTGACCTTCTTTTCAGTTGCTACCTGTTTGCTCGGATTTACTCAGACCTTTGAACAGTTTATGGCATTGCGTTTTATCGGTGCTCTCGGGATAGGCGCATTATATATGGCCTGCAATACCCTGATGGCTGAGTATGTGCCAACAACTTACCGTACCACCGTACTCGGAACATTACAGACCGGGCAAACCGTGGGCTATATCGTAGCCACTTTATTGGCCGGCTCTATTATTCCTGAACATGGCTGGCGGGTTTTATTTTTTATTACCGTTATTCCGGCATTTATCAATATTTTCTTGCAGCGTTTCGTGCCTGAACCTAAATCATGGCAACTCAATAAAATTGCGGTGCTACAGGGAGCTGCTCAAGTTCAGGATCAAGAAGCAGCACCAAAAGGCGGCAGTATCTATAAACAGATTTTTAGAAATTTTAAACATCGAAAAATGTTTTTACTGTGGATGACGACAGCATTTTTTCTGCAATTTGGCTATTACGGTATTAATAACTGGATGCCTAGCTATCTGGAAACTGAAGTTCATATGAATTTTAAAAACCTGACCAGCTATATGGTGGGTTCTTACACTGCAATGATTCTTGGGAAAATTCTGGCGGGCTTCTTGGCTGACAAGTTTAACCGTCGGTCAGTTTTCGTATTCGGTACTATTGCCAGTGCAATCTTCCTGCCGGTCATTATTTTCTTTAATACCCCAGATAATATTTTATATCTGCTTATTACCTTTGGCTTTCTTTATGGCATTCCGTATGGAGTCAATGCGACCTATATGGCGGAGTCGTTCTCAACGGATGTGCGTGGTACAGCCATTGGTGGTGCCTATAACATTGGACGTGTTGGGGCAGCAATTGCACCTGCAACGATTGGTTTCTTAGCCTCGGGCGGTACTTTTACGATGGCATTTATTGTCATGGGAGCAGCTTATTTTATTGCAGGCGTATTACCAGGACTGTTTATTCGTGACCGGCAATATGATCCACAGCAACAGTAAAAAGCAAGCATAAATTCTTTGTTATAAGGAGACAAACATGGGTGCATTGCAGGGAATAAGGGTTCTGGACCTGAGCCGTGTACTGGCCGGACCATGGTGTGGACAGATTCTGGCAGATCTGGGAGCAGAAGTAATTAAGGTTGAACGACCAGGTACAGGTGATGATACCCGTATGTGGGGGCCACCCTGGATGCCTGATCAAAACGGAGAACAAACTCGTGAATCGGGATATTTCCAGTGTACCAACCGTAATAAACACTCAGTCGCTATTGATATGGCCACTCATGAAGGCCAAGAGCTGATCCGGGAGATGGCTAAAACAGCCGATGTAGTAATTGAAAATTATAAGGCAGGTTCACTGGTACGTTATGGACTGGATTATGACAGCCTTAAGGTTTTAAATCCTCAACTTGTATATTGTTCAATCACTGGTTTTGGTCAGGATGGACCACGAGCTGCTGAACCTGGCTATGATTTTATTATACAGGGTATGGCCGGCCTGATGAGTATTACTGGGGAACCAGACAGTATACCAGGTGGTGGTGCACAGAAGGTAGGCGTTGCAGTGGTAGATCTTCAAACCGGGTTATATGCCACAATTGCGATTCAGGCTGCTTTACTGGCGCGTCAGCACACTGGACGGGGACAATATATTGATATGTCTTTACTGGATGTGCAGATTGCCGGTTTGGCGAATCAGGGGATGAATTACCTGAGTTCAGGTAAAGCGCCCCAGCGTATGGGAAATACACATCCAAATATTGTTCCCTATCAGACTTTCAGGGCGAAAGATAAAGAGTTTATTGTAGCCTGTGGAAATGATAGGCAATTCAGGGAACTATGTATTGCTATTGACCGGAAGGATTTATTAGGGCGTTCTGAGTTTTTAACCAACCAGAGCCGGGTAAAACACCGGCATGAACTGGTGGGTATACTGTCAGATTATTTTCTGCAAGAAAATGCCCAGTATTGGGTAGAGCGAATCCATGCAGTGAAAGTACCAGTCGGTATGATAAATTCGATAGAAGAGGCATTTGCAGAGCCGCAAGTGCAGGCAAGACAGATGCTGGTCAAGCTGCCCCATGTACTTAATCCTGCATTCAGAGTTATAGGCTCGCCAATCAAATTATCAGATACGCCAGTAGAATACCGGCAAGCACCACCACGACTGGGTGAGCATACTGGCCAGATTCTCCGAGAGTTTAAAACCGAAGAGCAATTACAGCTTTTGCGTGAAAATAAGGTCATTGATGGACTGGACTTATAATTTTATTACCATGCAATGGTAGAAGAATTATATAAATTCTAATTTTTAAATGGTTTATCAGGACTCTATAATTCCGGATTGAACAGGCGGTTTGATTCGGAAATTTTCTTGGCCATATAATGTGATTTTTTAAACCGAATCAAGATTACCTGTGACTGAAATTCTAATTCACCAAATTCTGGCTCAACCTGTACATAATGTAGCTGTCCAAACTCATCTCTGACTCTGGCTTGGGCTGAGAACCCTGGTCTTGCGCTACCACTAGAGATCGTTGCCAGTCGCCCCAGCAGGCTGGTATTTTTTTGGTTTAGCTTGGGCTTAATCACCTGATCCAGGCAATGGATCATGAACATGGTAAAGAAAATTGCAATAATCAGAGCAGGTAAAATAATATAAAAAGGTGAAATCAGCTGCTGTTGATTGGCGAAGTAAACGAACTGCAAAAAATACCCTGCAAAGCTAAAGTTCATGAGCAAAAATACAAAGATCAGAACCTTGGAAAACTTTACATCGAAGAGGGGAGAGTTCGAGATCCAGACCGGTATAAAGCGTTTGAGTAAATCGCTGGGCCGAAAACCGAACTGCATGCCGATAGTTTCTGCCATGCTGAGCAACACTAAAGCCAATAAACTGACATTAAATGGTATCAAATAATAATTAAGCAGCAGCGCAGCCATGACAGAACCTTTAATGAATTAGTCTTCTAGATAAATGCCGCCGTCAGAATGGACCTTAATGGCAACTTTCTCAAGCGACTGACCCTGACAAGGACCAGAAATACACTCTCCTGTCTCGACCAGGAACAATGCACCATGAGTCGAGCATTCTATGAATTCCTGATCACGGTCGAGAAACTGGTTCTCTAAAAATTCAAGCTCGGTTTGCAGATGCGGACAAAGATTCTGGTAAGCATAAAAACATCCATCGCGCTGGGTGATAAAAATATTATCACCATTAGCCGTTTCATAGCTGCGGGCTTCACGTTCTGGTATATCTTCAGTCAAGCATATTCTTTCCATATTATGCAGTTTCCTGTTTAAATTTTTGCAAGAGCTGACGGTATTGCTCCAGAGTTAACCGGGGGCCAAAATTTGCAACCACCTCACTAGAAATTAAAATAGCCAGCTCTGCCGCAGTTTTTATATCCATACCTGCATTCATAGCATAAAGTAGAGCGCCAGCAAATGCATCACCTGCGCCATTGGCATCTACAGCGATTACGCTACGACCTGGTACCTGCAAGTGCTGTTCGGCTGTAGCAAGTATTGCACCCTGTGCGCTGCGGGTAATAACAACATACCGACTTTTAAATTTCAATTTTTCTAAGGCCTGCTCTGCAGTTGAGGCGCCGGTATACATCATGGCTTCATGCTCATTACAGAATAGCAGGTCTACACCGTCATCAATCATTTCATCCAGCCCTTCACGTGCATACTGCACCATAGCCGGATCAGATAAAGTCAGCGCAATTTTTACCCCATGTGTACGGGCAATACGACGTGCTTCACGTACAGCGGCACGTGCAGTGGGGCTGGTTGACAGATAACCCTCAATATATAACCACTTTGCAGTTTGAAGAGGCGAGAAATCAATCTGGGTTTCCGAGAGTTCAGCAGTAATCCCAAGATAGGTTTGCATGGTACGTTCAGAATCTTCACTGATGAGTACCATGCAGGTACCAGTTACACCATCACTAATTGACTTGGCACTGGTTTTTACATCGGCTGCATTTAAACCGTTGAGATAGACGAGGCCAAGCTCATCATTACCTACACGACAGGCATAAAATGCTTTACCGCCTAGGGCGCTAAATGCCACCGTTGTATTGGCTGCTGAGCCACCGCTTGCCTGACCTTTATAAACTTGGGTTGCTTTCAGATTCTCATATAAGGCTGACTGAACATCACCTTCGGCCAGTTGCATGGTACCTTTTTGCAGATTCTGCTGAGTGAGGAATTCATCAGTAACTCTAAATTCTTGGTCAATTAATGCATTGCCAATTGCAAAAAGGTCAACAGTCGCCATGTTTCTCGCCATTTATCATATAAAAAAACAAGTTTACCTTAATGCTTATATTTCTTATAGATTAATGAATAAAATTCAATATGTTTATTGAAAGAGGGGGTACGTTTTTAATTCCTCCCTATTGAAATAGAGGGTTAGCAACTATTTTACTTTAGCTGAACCGGAATTAGGACCATACTGAATCTAGCCATCTTGAAACCTACTGTTTATTTGAGACAAGGTTGAAAAAACCGATCATGCCATCATTAAAAATCTATTGTTTTAGTCAGGTTTAAAACGTGAATTGTGACTAAAACTATAGGTATAATGCAATTTATTGAATATTTTAAAAGTATGAGGAGATCACATGACTGTCGATGTCACTGAAACCATTAATCAAACTGTTCATCCCGCGTTTCAGTTGGTACGTCAACACCATGTCGAGGCCCTAGACATTTTAGTGTCTGAATACAAACACAAGGTTACAGGGGCGGTGCATTACCATCTAGCCACTGACTATGATGAAAACGTATTCTTGGTAGCTTTTCGTACCCAGCCCATGGATTCAAAAGGTACTGCTCATATTTTGGAGCATACTGCTTTATGTGGCTCAGAAAAATTTCCGGTCCGTGATCCATTCTTTTTAATGATCCGCCGTTCATTAAATACTTTCATGAATGCTTTTACAGCGGCAGACTGGACAGCCTATCCGTTTGCGACCCAAAACAAGAAAGATTTTCAGAACCTGTTATCTGTTTATCTCGATGCAGCCTTTGCTGCAAACCTGAATCCTCTGGATTTTGCTCAGGAAGGTATTCGGGTAGAGCTCGAAGATGACCAGCCTGTCTATAAGGGCGTGGTTTTTAATGAAATGAAAGGGGCGATGAGTTCACCTTCAGATCAGTTGTATCATCAGCTGGCAGAACATTTATTCCCACAAACCACTTATCATTATAATTCAGGTGGTGATCCTAAAGACATTCCTGATCTGACTTATGAGCAGTTAGTCGATTTTTATAAGTCGCATTATCATCCAAGTAATGCAGTCTTTATGACTTTTGGTAATCTTTCGGCGTATGAGTTGCAGGAACAGTTTGAAACGCTGGCTTTAAACAAGTTTAAACCTGGAAAAACACTCTATTCAACTCCGGAAAAACGCCTGTCAGCCCCTATAGAGGTTAGTGAAACTTATGCAGTAGATGGCGATGAGCTAACAGATAAAACTTATCACGTATTGGGCTGGTTGTTACCTCAGGCTAGTGACATCAAATTGCGTTTAGGTATGCGTCTGGTTGAAGGCATATTACTGGAAGACTCGGCTTCACCCTTACGGCATTATCTGGAAACCTGTGGATACGCACAGTCTACAGGCCCGTTTATGGGAGTAGATGACAGCAACTTTGAGATGACTTTTTATTGTGCAGTACAAGGCTCTAATCCGGAGCATGCACAGACATTTAAGGAAGGCGTACTTAACATCTTGCAGGAAGTGGCATCAAAACCTGTAGAGTCAAAACTGATTGAAGCAATTTTGCATCAGATCGAACTGCATCAGCGTGAAATTGGTGGTGATGGTACACCTTATGGCCTCAGTCTGATCCTGAATGGTTTGAGTAGTGCTATTCATCACAATGACCCGATTCATGTATGGGATGTCGACAGCGCGATTGAACAGGTAAGAGAAGAACTAAAAGACCCAATGTGGCTGTCTAGCCTGATCCAGACTTATCTGCTTGATAACCCGCATCGTGTTCAACTGACTCTGGTGCCTGATGCTGAAAAGTCTCTAAAGGATGAGCAGGCTGAAAAAGCTCGTCTGGCTAAACTCGCTGAGACATTGTCTGAAGCAGACCGTAAACAGATTCTGGAAAATACAGAAGCATTGAAGCAACGTCAGAATATGGAAGATGATCTGGACCTGTTGCCTAAAGTAGGTTTGGAGGATGTGCCTGAAGAGCTGCACATTGTACAGAGTCAGCTGCGTGAAATTATCTGTAATAATCGGGATACCCCTTTAAATCTTTACCATGCTGGAACAAATGGTATTTATTATCAGCAGGTGCTGATCCAGATTCCTGACGAGATAATAAATTCACCTTACTTTAACTTGCTTTCAATCCTGATGGGTGAGGTGGGTGCAGGAGAGTATGGCTATCTTGAACTGCAACAGCTGCAAACTGCAGTGAGTGGTGGGTTAGGCATGGGTGCTTCATTACGCAGCAAAGTTAATGATAAAGGTCGTATAAGTGCCTGGCTGACATTAACCACCAAGTCACTGGTTAATAAATTTGATGCGATCCATCTACTCAAGCTGGCTTTTGAGCAGCTTCGTTTTGATGAAAAGAGCCGTATCATAGAACTTCTGCAACAGCGTAAAACCCGTTGGCATTCACGGATTTCCGGCTCAGGACATAGTTATGCTATGCAAACAGCGTCACGTAACATGAGTGCGCTGGCTCGTCGTGATTATCATACGACAGGACTGGGTGCGCTCAACTGGATGACAGATCTGGTCAGCAAGATTGAAAAAGATGAGGCAGAGTATCATCGCCTTATTGATGAGTTGAAGTTAATTCATCGCAAACTGTTACAGGCTCCTAAACAGTTTTTGCTGGTGTGTGAAGAACACCAGACTGAACGCTTGTTGGAAGAAATCCAGGAAGTATGGAATAAACTGGCTGTAGATCAAACTCAAGCTGAGCTGACTCAGGTTAAATTCGAAGATAATAACGCGGATGAAGCCTGGTTAATCCAGTCTAATGTTCAGTTCTGTGCCTCAGCTTATCAGGCTGTTGAAGTCTCCCACCCGGATGCTGCACCGTTAATGGTATTGGCTGCATACTTGCGTAACGGCTTTTTGCATAGCGCTATTCGTGAAAAAGGTGGGGCTTATGGTGGAGGAGCCAGCTATGATGGTAATGCTTGCAGTTTCCGTTTCTATAGTTATCGCGATCCACGTCTCGCAGAAACTTTCAACGACTTTGATTCAAGCTTGAACTGGTTATTTAATGCTGAACAAAAACCACACCAGTTAGAAGAGGCTATTCTTGGTTTGGTTGCCAGTATGGATAAGCCGGGTTCTCCAGCGGGTGAAGCTATTACAGCATGTTATGCATTACTGCATGAACGTACGCCAGCCTTTAGAAAAATCTTGCGTCAGCGTATATTACAGACTACTTTTGATGATCTGAAACGGGTTATAAATATTTATCTGACCGGTCAGAAACCGGTTAGAGCGGTGGTTGCACCATTTGCAAAGCGTGATGAATTAGTACAACTCGGTTTTGAAATTAAACAAGTCAAATAAATAAAACTGGAAACTGGAGAATAAAATGTCGTTCAAAGCCTTTGAACGGCCCTCACTTCAGCTGGGTATCCTTGCGATACTTGGCGTGGTGGTGGTGTCTACAAGCCATGCGGAAGATCCTGCGGCGGCTAAACCTGCGAGTGCACAAGCGTGTGTAGGACTTGCTTCCAATGCAGATCGTCTGGCCTGTTATGATGCATTGTTTGTTGTACCCGAAGCAGAAAAACCCTTAGTGGTGGCTCAACGCAAAGCAGTAGAAGATCCAAAAATTGATCCGAATGTTTCATTGCTGGACCGCCGTTGGGAGCTTTCTCCAGAAAGCAAGCTCGGTACATGGAATATTCGTGCGCACCAGCCAGTCTATTTGCTGCCAGCTTATTGGACCAGCGATAAAAATGAAACACCTTCGAGTCCAAATCCTGAAAATACAGTCTCTGCAGAAGATGCACAGGACCTTAAGTCAATTGAAGCCAAGTTCCAGATTTCCTTTAAAACCAAAGCGGCAGAAAATATATTTGGTGATAATGGCGACCTATGGTTAGGTTATACCCAGTCGTCACGCTGGCAGGTATATAACGAAGATGAATCCCGTCCGTTTCGGGAAACTAATTATGAACCTGAAGTCAGCCTGATGTTCCGCACGAATTATAATTTGCTAGGTTTAAACGGCCGGTTACTGGGTTTGACTTTTAATCACCAGTCTAACGGCCGTGCAGATCCCTTATCGCGTAGCTGGAACCGTATCATTATGAATGTCGGGCTTGAGCATGAAAATTTTGCTCTTATGCTGCGACCTTGGTACCGTATTGAGGAAAATGCAAGTGATGACAATAATGCAGATATTGATGACTATATCGGCCGTGGTGATTTAACGGCCTTCTATCGCTGGAAAGATCATGATTTCTCTTTGATGTTGCGGCATTCTTTAAAAGGAGGTGATGACTCACATGGTGCTGCCCAATTTGACTGGGCATTCCCAATTAGCGGCAAATTGCGTGGACATTTTCAATTGTTTGATGGTTATGGCGAGAGCTTGATTGATTATAATCACCGTGCTACCTATGTGGGTCTGGGTGTTTCACTCATGAACTGGTACTAGAGCCCTACTGTAAAAAACCACTCTCAAGAGTGGTTTTTTTAATTTAACCGATCTGGATATCGGTTGGCGGGTGCTTAAGCCGGCTCTTCTTTGGAGTTGCAATCAGGTATGCCAATGTTAAAGGACCAAGCCGGCCGGCATACATCAGGAAAATAAGGATCATTAAGCTGCCAGAACTCAGTTCACCGGTAATCCCGCGCGATAAACCTACAGTACATGCAGCAGAGACAATTTCGAATAGCAGATCCAAAAAGTTTTGCCGGGGTTCCAGCAGAAGAATCAGGAAAAATCCTCCAAAGATTAAAATGCAGGTAATCATGGCGACGGCCAGTGCCTTCACTGTGGTTTCCTGTGAGATTGAATGATTAAAAGCACGCACTTCCTCATTACGGCGCAAGAAAGAAATTACGCTGAGCAGTAAGACTACAAATGTACCTACTTTAATACCACCCGCCGTGCTGAGAGAGCCACCTCCAATAAACATCAATAGCATCACCACTAACGTCGAAGTACTGGTCATTGAACCTGTATCAATGGTATTTAGGCCAGAGGAACGTGGCGCAGTGGCCTGAAACCAAGCATGTACAGCCTGTTCACCCAGATTTAGCTGACCGAGCGTCTGATAATTGGTTGCTTCTAACATCCAGATCACTATAAAAGCCAACAGATTGATGATTGCAATTGAACTCAATATCAACTTACTGTTGGCGCTAAGTTTGCTCCAGTTTTTAGAGCGTTTTATATCCATGAGTACAATAAAACCGATTCCCCCAATGATATAAAGCAGGCTAATAACCAAGTAAACCAGATATTGCCCTTCAAAGCTCATCAGGCTATCGCCAAAAATAGAAAAACCGGCATTGTTAAATGAAGAAATACTGTAAAAAATTGCATAATGCAGGCTAGTTGGAAAACCGTATTCAGGCGTAAATAATACCGTTAATATGACTGTGCCGATGAGCTCAAAAAATAAAGTATAGAAAAAAACGCCTTTGGCTACAAAAGTGACTTTAGACAGATTGGTTTGTCCGGTAGCAGTTTGTGCCATCATCTGCTGTCTGAGACGTACTTTAGGAGAAAGGCTCAGTGCTGCCAGAATGGCAAAGGTCATAAAACCTAGGCCCCCGCTCTGAATAAGGAGCAAGAGTACTGTCTGGCCAAAACCTGTTAGAGAGTCATGAACACTGATGGTGGATAAACCAGTAATCGTGACTGCCGATGTAGCAGTAAATAATGCATCCATCCAGCTCAAATGGCCGTGGTGAGAGATAGGCAGGCGCAACAACAGGGTTCCAACCAGAATGAAACTTAAAAATCCTAAAGCCAGAAGTGTAGGAGGGCTCAGGTTAACAGTTCGTTGTGTGAGATGTCTAAAATTAGGAAAATGCATGTTAGAGAAAACGCATTGAAAGTCTTTGGAGCTGCTCCAGAGAGCCTTCTATGATTAAAATATCCCCATACTTTAAAGTGAAATCTGGAGCAGGCTCATAAAAAATTTCTTTGCCGCGCTTTAAAAGCAGCAGATGAACTTTTGCGACCTGGTTAATCAGGCCAAACAGATGCACACCTTCAAGTCTATTTTCAATATTGATCCGAACTATAAAATGATCATCCTCAAGTGCCATATAACGGCTAACCATAGGATAATTTAAAGCTTGGGCGACCCTGACCCCCATATCTTCTTCAGGGTGAATGATCTTGTCGATGCCTAAATGACTCAGAATCATATGATGTGCCTTGGTCTTGGCTTTTACCCAGATCTTGTTTACCCCCATGTTTTTCAGGTGTAGAACACATAAAATACTGGCTTCAATATCCTCACCAATTGCCACTACGACAGCATCACAATCCTGAATATTAAGCTCTTCGAGCACATGTTCATCAGTCGCATCGGCAATCACTGCATGTGATAACTGGTCACCAATATTTTCAACGTGACGTTTAACCAGATCTATACCAATCACGTCATGCTTGAGGCGGGTAAGTTCGGTAGCGACAGTAGCTCCAAAGCTACCCAGACCAATTACGGTAAATAAAGCCATTCAGAAAACCTGCTATCTTTCTTCTAAAGTCTGCACTGTAAAGAGTACAAAGCTTAATCTATTATACAGCGTGATAATATCACTTTAGTTTTAATTATTTTGAGGTTGCTGTGTTACAAAAAATACAGGGTATTACCTTAATAAAAAAGAAAATTTTAAAGTGTTTTAAAACCCCAAACGGATAGGCTTAAATAAAATGATATAAAATAAAAAACCGGCTCTAGGCCGGTTTCTATTTACCAGAAACTATTTAAGAAAACGCTTATAGCCAATATTATGAGTTATTTCTTCATACGGATAAGTGATTGTTTTCAAGGTTTCAATTATTCCATCCGGATTCTGCTTGGCATCTGTCGCTTCCATACCCACCAGAACCCGTCCTTCAGCTGCGCCATGGTTGCGGTAGTGGAACAGGGTAATATTATGAGTCGGGCCAAGGCGTTCAAGGAATGTCAGCAGGGCGCCTGGACGTTCCGGAAACTCTACCCGGAACAGGCGCTCATTTTCAATATTGGCATGGCCACCAATCAAATAGCGGATGTGCAGCTTGGCAACTTCATCATCGGACAGGTCATCCACCTCATAACTTTCTTTTAGCAGGTTATGGATTTCATGGCGTTCTGCTTCACCGCCTTTTAAACTGATGCCCACAAAAACCTGTGCCGAGTCACTTTCACTGGCGCGGTAGTTAAATTCAGTAATATTACGACCTTGCAGGGTCCGGCAAAATTGTAAAAAGGCACCTTTCTGCTCAGGAATGGTTACAGCATAGATTGCTTCACGACGTTCCCCTAGTTCTGTACGTTCAGCGATATAGCGTAATCGGTCAAAGTTCATGTTTGCACCGCAAACAATAGACACAATATTTTTACCAGTCAGTTTATGCTGTTCAACATACTTTTTAATACCTGCCAATGCCATTGCACCAGAAGGTTCGACAATACTGCGGTTTTCATCAAATGTTTCTTTAATTGCTGCACAAATTTCGTCTGTATTTACCAGAACAACCTCAGGCTCAACAATCGGGCCCGAATTATCAGATTTCTGCAAGCGGATTACTTCAAAAGGCTTTTCACCAATCTGTGCTACTGCTGTACCATCTGCAAACAGGCCTACCGATGGCAAAATTACACGTTCACCAGATTCCAGGGCTGCCTTTAAACAG
The DNA here is from genome assembly GCF_002307755.1 of Acinetobacter sp. UBA1297. Classification (NCBI taxonomy): domain Bacteria; kingdom Pseudomonadati; phylum Pseudomonadota; class Gammaproteobacteria; order Moraxellales; family Moraxellaceae; genus Acinetobacter; species Acinetobacter sp. UBA1297. Next base: position 68,575 of record NZ_DBUF01000006.1, on the reverse strand, counting down.
GCTGATTCATCATATTCGACAGGAATCACTTTTACATGTGGTGCAACATCACCTAAATAGGCAGCTATACCTGCTATCAGGCCACCGCCACCTACTGCAACAAATACATATTCTACATCACGCCACTGGCGCAAAATTTCATTGGCGATGGTCCCTTGTCCGGCCATAACCAGTTCATCGTCATAAGGCGGGATAAAAGTCATACCTTCTTCTGATGCACGTTGAATTGCATATTTGTTGGCAATATCAAAAGAATCGCCGTGCAGAACCACTTCACCACCAAGGCGTTTTACAGCCTGAATTTTAATATCTGGTGTGGTTTTTGGCATAACAATAATGGCACGAATTCCCAGTTTCTTTCCAGACAGGGCAACACCTTGGGCATGGTTACCTGCTGAAGCTGTAATTACTCCACGTTCTAGCTGAGTTTTGGGTAATTGGCTAATGCGGTTATAAGCACCGCGCAGCTTAAATGAAAAAACTGGCTGTAAGTCTTCACGTTTAAAGCGAATATTGTTGTTTAGTTTTTCACTAATTCGTGGCGCTGCTTCGAGTGGGGTTTCGATTGCAACATCATAAACCGTTGCTTGTAAAATTTGTCGAACCAAACGAGACAGCATGTTAATCTTCCATCTAACAGTTTAAAATAGGGGCTTATTGTAACAAACCCCTGTACATTTGCGCCGTTTAATTGGCCAATTTGCTAAAAATAGTTGAGTGAAGTCATGAGTCTGTATACCACCCAAGATGAAAAAAAACAGGCAGCTGCCAAAGCGGCGCTAAAACATTTGCCTCGAGGCGGTATTTTGGGCGTAGGCACAGGGAGCACGGTTAATTTCCTGATCGAGTTATTGCCAGAGCTGCAACTTGAAGCAGCAGTGGCCAGTTCTAATGCAACAGCAGAGCGACTGAAAAAACTGGGCATTGAAGTGGTTGACATGAACCATGTTGGCGGTCTGGATGCCTATGTCGATGGTGCAGATGAAATCGACCGTCATATGCATATGATTAAAGGGGGCGGTGCAGCACTGACTCGTGAAAAGATTGTTGCTTCAATTGCCAAGAAATTTGTTTGTATTGTAGATGACTCGAAGTGGGTAGAACAGCTGGGCCGTGATTTTCCTTTGCCTGTAGAAGTCATTCCTATGGCACGTTCTGCGGTAGCACGTAAACTGGTAAGTCTGGGCGGTGATCCGGTATATCGTGAAGGGGTGATTACAGATAATGGTAATGTGATTCTGGATGTCTATAATCTGAATATCTTGAATGCACTCGAACTTGAAAAAACCATCAATAATATTCCGGGAGTAGTAACCAACGGTATATTTGCGATCAACAAAGCTGATATTGCAATTGTGGCCACCAATAATGGCATTGAAGAACGTACAGCGACTTAATGCAGCAGGCTGAATTACCTGAAATCAGAATTGTTCGGCATGCAACAGCAAAGCGTTTGCGATTGCGTGTCGAACCACAAGGGGTGCGGCTCACTGTACCTCTGCGTTGTACTAAGAAACAGATAGAACAGTTTTTATCTCAGGCAGAGAACTGGTTGTTAGAGACATAGCATAAACAGCAGAGCCAGATGCCAGATCTGTTTTCTATTCCAGAGTTTATAAAATTTTTTAATTGCCCTGCCGAGCTTGCAATAAAGCAATGTGCGCAAAAAAACTCCTTTATTTTAAATATAGAGCAGCAGATTCTTATTAATCAGAATCATCCTGAACATAGCTTAAAAGCCTGTGTAATAGATCAGGCAAAGCAGCTTTTACCTGATTATCTCGAATCCATAAGTCAGGAAATTGGGTTGCCGTATAAAACATGCAGTATTCGCCAGCCCAAGACCCGTTGGGGGAGTTGCAGCAGTGTACATGATATTATGCTGCATGCAGGCGCGATATTAATGCCAAAGCAACTGGTGCGCTACCTGTGTATTCATGAACTGGCACATACCCGGCATTTTAATCATAGTCCTCTGTTTTGGGCAGAAGTGGCGCGGCATGATCCAGATTATCTGGTGCACCGCCAGCAGCTTAAGAGTTATAAGTTACCTGGCTGGTAGTATATATAGACTGTGATCTGATGCAGTTGCACATTGTAGAAAATGAGATGAACTGCCATACTAGCCGGGTTTAGGTAAACCTTGAGGAAATAAGAGTGATTTCTGTCGGAATTGTGGGTGGTACAGGTTATACAGGCGTTGAATTGCTACGTCTTTTATTACGGCATCCCGATGTTCAAGTCAGTGTACTCACCTCACGTACAGAAGCAGGCAAGCGTGTAGATGACATGTTCCCAAGTCTGCGCGGCTATACTGATCTCCAGTTTTCAGACCTGGATATGAATGTCCTGAAACATTGTGACGTGGTGTTTTTTGCCACACCGCACGGTGTTGCCATGAAGCACGCTGCCGAGCTGGTTGCTGCTAATACCAAAGTGATTGATCTGGCAGCTGACTTCCGTTTACAGAACTTACAGCAGTTCGAGAAATGGTATGGTCTGGAACATAGCTGTCCGGATATATTGACTGAATCAGTTTACGGTTTAACCGAACTTAACCGTGAAAAAATCAAGCAGGCTAAGGTAGTAGGAAATCCGGGCTGTTATCCAACTACGGTTCAACTTGGTCTGGCGCCACTATTCAAATCTGGACAAGAGCTGGTTAAACCGGCCAGTATTATTATTGATGCTAAGTCTGGCGTTTCAGGGGCGGGTCGTAAAGCCAGTCTCGGCATGATTTACAGCGAAAATGCCGATAATTTTAAAGCTTATGGTGTTGCCGGTCACCGTCATCATCCAGAGATAGTAGAGGCGTTAGAGAACATCTCTGGCCAGAGCGGTGTATTTGACCAGATTCTGTTTATTCCACATCTGGTACCGATGATTCGCGGTATGTTCAGTACTATTTATGTTGATTTAACTGAACAGGGACAAAATACTGATTTACAGTCACTTTATGAAATTTTTTATGCCGATGAACAGTTCGTTGATGTAATGCCATCCAATAGCTCACCTGAAACTCGTAGTGTACGTGGTGCCAATCAATTGCGTATTGCCCTGTATAAGCCACAGCCAACAAAACTGGTTATTTTAGTGGTTCAGGACAATCTTGTTAAAGGTGCAGCGGGTCAAGCGGTACAAAATATGAACCTAATGTTTGGTTGTGCTGAAAATGCTGGTCTGACCGGTATTGGCTTATTACCATAAAAAACGCTTTTGAACTTCACACATATTTATTTTTAGATTTAAATGTGTGCTTTGAAAAAATTTTTGTATTTTAGAGATGACGATGCAAAACACAGAACCTAATACCACGTCACATAAAGTGAAGAAGCCATTTTTGCAAACCAATATGCCATTGGTTATGGGAGGAGCACTTCTGACATTAGGAAGTCTGGCATTAGGATATTCAGTTGGCCATCGTCAAGGCTTGTCAGTGGTCGGTTATGATGCAGATGCCGAGCAACTGGTTGAAGTGGTCCAGAAGCAGAAAACTGCTTTAAATGCCTTGAACAAGAGCTTGAATGCAGCAATTCAGGAGCGTGATGTGGCGGTAAGCAATTCTAACGATTTGTATACTGCATTAAATGAAGCCCGTGCCAAGCAGTCTCAGGTTGAGGGTATGAGCCTGATCTATCGTGAAGTACTACGTGACCGTGGTGGCCTGAGTCTGACTATACAAAATTTGGGAATTAAACCGCTTCCTGAAAATGCTTATGAGTACCAGCTTGATCTGGTACAGGTCAGCCCCAATAAACGTCGTGCTTCAGGTTCGGTTGAGCTGCGCCTGATTCAGGGCACAGAGGTACTAGTTGTACCTCTTGAAGACAATAAATTTAATTTCGAAGACTTTGAGCGTCTGACCGGGCGCTGGACTATGCCAAAAGGCTTTACACCTCAATTTATTGAGGTCCGTTTAACTGGAGCAGGCACGCCAGTCATCAAGCGTTTCAGCTGGCAACGTGGAAAACCTGTTGAAAATTCATCAGCATTTATTTCTGAAATTCCTCAAGCAGAAGCAAATGCACAGTAAGTGAAATAAAGATTGTATGCGAGCTACTAAGCGTAAAATAACCTTAAACGAAGTGAAAGCCTCTTTTTGTCAGACCGGCCTAGTTGATTGGCATCTTAATCCACGCTTAAGCGATTCGCAAAATGATGAAGCTGATGGAGAAATTGCAGTTAAACCTGCACCTCCGCAGTTAAAAAAACCACCCCTGTATGCCGTTGTTTTACTAAATGATGACTACACCCCAATGGACTTTGTAATTGAAATTTTACAACAATACTTTGCATTAAATCTTGACCAGGCAACTCAAGTAATGCTAACAGTACATTATGAAGGAAAAGGGGTTGCTGGCATCTATCCGCGAGATATTGCGGAGACCAAGGCAAACCAAGTAAACAATTATGCTCGGTCGCAAGGTCATCCATTACTTTGCCAAATTGAGCCAAAAGATTAAGGGGGTCGCATGCTCAGTCGTCAACTCGAAGTATCCTTACGTTTGGCTGTAAGCATGGCTCGACAAAAGAGACATGAGTTCCTAACGGTTGAACACCTATTGCTGGCTTTGCTGGACAATGATTCTGCAGTTAATGCGTTAAAAGCATGCGGTGCAGATATCGTTTTACTGCGTAAAGAGCTAGAAGAATATGTAGAACAACATACCCCTAAACTTGGTGAAAACAGTGACCAGGCACCACATCCGACAGAAAGCTTTGACCGGATTCTGCAACGTGCTATTTTTCATGTACAGTCCAGTGGCGGTGACCGTACTGTAGAAGGTGCCGATGTTTTGGTTGCAATGTACTCTGAGCGGGATTCCTTTGCAGTCTATTTGCTCAAGCGTCATCAGATTAACCGTTTGACCCTGACTCAATATCTTTCGCATGGTACTCGAAAAGACGAAGTACATATGGAAGAAGAAGCTGAAGATATTGAAGGCGAGGCCACCAGTTCTGCCAATGCAGGGCCGCTGGAACTCTATACTACAAATCTGAATATTGAAGCTCAAAAAGGTAAAACTGATCCACTGATTGGTCGTGAAAAAGAAATCGAGCGTGCCGCACAAATTTTATGTCGTCGCCGTAAAAATAATCCGCTTCTGGTGGGTGATCCAGGTGTGGGAAAAACTTCAATTGCTGAAGGTCTTGCATGGCTGATCGTCAATAACAAGGCGCCTAAGCCACTGGCGAATGCTGAAATTTACAGTCTGGATATTGGTGCGCTAGTCGCAGGCACCAAATACCGTGGAGACTTTGAAAAGCGTTTAAAACAGCTGTTAAATGCCCTGAAGAAAAAACCGGAAGCTGTGTTATTTATTGATGAAATTCATATGATTATTGGTGCAGGCTCTAGTATGGGCAGCACGATGGATGCGTCAAACCTGATTAAGCCAGCGCTGGCAAATGGTACTTTACGTTGTATTGGTTCAACCACGTTCCAAGAATACCGTCAAGTATTTGAAAAAGATCATGCCTTATCACGTCGATTCCAGAAAATTGATGTAAACGAACCGACAATTTCAGAAAGTATAGATATTCTGCGTGGTTTAAAACCTAAATTTGAAGACTTTCATCATGTAGAGTATGAAGATAGTGCCCTGGTTGCTGCGGTAGAGCTATCATCCAAGTTCATTAATGACCGCTTTCTGCCAGACAAGGCAATTGACGTAATTGATGAAGCGGGGGCACAGCGGAGATTAAAAGCTGATGCAGACAATACTTTGATTACAGTTGAAAATATTGAAGATATTATTTCAAAAATTGCTCGTATTCCACCCAAAACTGTCTCTAAAGATGATAAAACAGTACTGAGTCATTTAGAGCGTGATCTAAAACGTGTTGTTTTTGGACAGGATGAAGCAATTACTACACTGGCTTCAGCAATCAAGTTATCGCGGGCCGGCCTTAAGTCGCCAGATAAGCCGGTTGGCAGTTTTGTATTCGCAGGACCAACAGGTGTTGGTAAAACTGAAGTGACCAAACAGCTGGCAAAAATTTTAGGGCTTGAGCTAGTACGCTTTGATATGTCCGAATATATGGAGCGTCATACGGTTTCACGTCTGATTGGTGCTCCTCCCGGTTATGTTGGTTATGATCAGGGTGGTCTGCTGACTGATGCAATACATAAAAATCCGCACTGTGTCTTGCTTCTGGATGAAATTGAAAAAGCTCATCCGGATGTATTTAACCTGTTATTACAAGTGATGGATCATGGGTCACTGACAGACAATAATGGCCGTAAATCAGATTTTCGCAATGTGATTCTGGTCATGACTACAAATATCGGTGCAGAAAGTATCTCGCGTACTAGTATTGGTTTCGTAGAGCAGGACAACAGTAATGATAATCAGGAAGCAATGAGGAAAGCGTTCTCACCAGAGTTCCGTAATCGTCTGGATGGTGTAATTCAATTTAAGCCATTACCAACTACGATTATTGAATCTGTAGTAGACAAGTTCCTGACAGAACTGCAAGCACAACTGGATGAGAAAAAAGTTGTGCTGGAAGTGGATCAGAGTGCGCGCGAATGGTTAACAGAACAGGGTTATGACCGTCTGATGGGTGCACGTCCAATGCAGCGATTGATTCAGGAACATCTGAAAAAACCGCTTGCAGAGATGATCCTGTTTGGTGAGCTGGCTGAACATGGCGGTAACGTTGCGGTATCCGTGAAAAAAGAAAATGGACAGGCTGTTGGGCTGAAACTGGAAGTCTTTGAAGACCAGACAGCTGAACCTGCTTAAGCTCTATTTAAAGATATAACCCGTGTTTCGACACGGGTTATATTTTGGAAATTTTATGGACTTACAATTTACCAAGATTTTAACAACTTTCTTTTTATTCTTTATGACAGCGTTGGCTGAAATTCTTGGCTGTTATTTTCCCTATCTGATATTAAAAGATGGTAAGTCAGCCTGGTTGTGGCTACCTGCAATAATCAGTCTGGCAATTTTTGTATGGTTGCTGACTTTACATCCGGCAGCCTCAGGACGAATTTATGCAGCCTATGGAGGAATTTACATATTCACAGCGCTCTTATGGTTACGCTGGGTTGACCAGGTCATATTGACGCGCTGGGATCTGTTAGGCGGGGCAATTGTGCTTTTGGGTGCAAGTATTATCATTTTACAGCCTCAAGGGTGGCTACGTTAAAGCACATATAGTAATTTGCCCCTTGAGTCTTTATGTTAAAACTTGCATTGGGTATTTTTCATTTTAATCTGATATCGTCCATAGTCAGAATTAAGTGTCATGTTTAACTCATATGGATTAACGCGCTGAAACTCATGTTCAAAAAAGTGCGAACAGTTGTTGATGACTCCTTTTCTAAATAATTGTTCTACTTTATTTTGCCCTACAGACTGGGCAAACTGCCTAAAATCAGGTGTAACAATTAGTCCCTGTACCTCTATATGATCTGCATAGCTCATTACCTGTTCAAGAACAGTATTTTCATCGACTTGATAAGGTAGAACACGTGAATTTTCTTCACTCAAAGCCTGTAGCACATCATTCAGACGGTTTTTATCAGTAATCTTATGATCGGAGCTTATAATGCGCTCTTGTATTAAGTACTGATCCAGACTGGTGGGCTGTGCGTATAGACTAAAACTAGATAGAAGGGTAGAAAGGAAAAGAGTCGTTTTAATCAGCATTATAAAATCAGATATAAATATTATGGTTTTTATTATATAAAGATCAAGGCTTAAAAAAAGCATCCGAGGATGCTTTTAATACAAAAAGATACTTATTAAGACTGTTTCATATTTTCATTGAGCAGGAACTCTACCAATGCTTTTTGAGCATGCAGACGATTTTCGGCTTCATCCCATACTACTGCATTTTTATGATCCAGCATGTTCTCTGATATCTCTTCACCACGGTGAGCAGGTAAACAGTGCATAAACAGGCAGTCCGGATGTGCAAGTCCCATCAATTTTTCATTTACTTGAAACTGTGCAAATGCCTGTTCACGGAGTTTCTGTTCTTCTTCCTGCCCCATGCTGGCCCAGACATCTGTTACGATCAAATCGGCATTGACGGCAGCATCTTCTGCATTGTTAAAGACTTCAACACAATGTGCAAATTCGGTAAGAAATTCTTCTTTAGGTTCATAACCTGCTGGAGATGCAATCTTGAGTTTAAAGCCCATCATATGTGCAGCTTCAATATAGGAGTTACACATATTATTGCCATCACCGATCCAAGCTACAGTTTTGCCTTCAATCGAACCACGATGCTCGATATAGGTTTGCAGGTCTGCTAGTAACTGGCAAGGATGATGATCATCGGTTAAGCCATTAATTACTGGAACTTTGGAGTAAGAAGCAAACCGTTCGACAATGTCATGACCAAAAGTACGGATCATGACAATATCGAGCATACTTGAGATTACACGGGCTGAGTCTTGAATAGGCTCACCTCGGCCAAGCTGGGTATCACGTGAAGACAGAAAAATTGCATCGCCACCAAACTGGCTCATACCGGCTTCAAAAGAGATACGGGTACGGGTGCTTGATTTTTCAAAGATCATTCCCAATACTTTACCAACAAAGGGTTGATAGACTTCATTGTTGTGCTGCATGCGCTTGAGTTCGCTGGCGCGTTCCAGGATGCGGTTGAGTTCCAGACTTGATAAGTCGCGTAAAGTAAGAAAATGCCGTAGAGTCATGTTTGCTCCACAATAATTGCTGTATAAAACAACAATTAGTTGCTTGCTGTTAGTGGAAAGGAAACGAATTAATATACTATAAGAGAATCAAAATGCAAAAGAACTAAGCCTTTTGATGGCCTTTTAAGAATAAATCTACACAGTAATGAATATATTCCATCATTTTCTGATGATCTTCAGCAGGTGCAAGGCCCATCAGGATCCGCCATTCAAAATTTCTCAAAATTCCAAAAAACATCATCGCAGAATAATTAGGATTAGGACAAACCAGTTTACCTTGCTGATGGCCTTTATCTAAAGCGACCGCAATACACTGCTGGATATGTTGTGGACCTTGAGTGTGTAAATAGAGTGCCAGCTCAGGGTTACGCTGAGCCTGTTCAATCACCAGACGCATGAATGCCATATTTTCAGGCTGTATCAAGTGTTGATAGAAATTGATGAGTGTATGCGCAAGATAGTGACGTAACTCGCTAATATGAAAGTCAAAAGGAATACAAATATCTTTGAAAAATAATTCCCGGCGATAGTCACAAATTGCTGTAAACAAACCTTCCTTATTGCCAAAATATTTATAAATTGATGCTTTTGAACCACCGGCATGTTGGACAATATCATCAAGCGATACCGCATCATAACCCTTATCAAGAAACAGCTCATTCGCACTAAGCAATAAAGCCATTCGGCGTTCCTGTCCTCGACGGGTTTGCGGTTTTTCGCAATCAGTAGATGCAAGATGGACCAATGAATGATACCTACAAAGAAACAGTAAGAAAGGAAGATAACAATAAGTTTGAAAGAGTATAGCAAAACTATGCGCTAATTTCTGTAACGCTGTGTGGTCTCAAAAGCTTATTGTCAGTCATAATTTAATAAACAAAAAAATGAAAATGGATTCATTTTTCTTTGACTAAAGTTTTAGAGTCTGTATTCTAAAAGGCCATACCGGTTTAAAAGATTAAACCTTATACTGAAAATTCAATAACGATAGAAAGAACTGTGGAAGAGATCATGACACAACAAATGTCTGCAGGTTTAAGATTTAGACAAGCATTGGAAGCAGAAAAACCGCTACAGATCATGGGCACAGTGAATGCCTATGCAGCCATGCTGGCAACCCAGGTAGGCTATAAAGCAATATATTTATCAGGTGCAGGTGTGGCGAACTATTCATACGGTTTACCTGATCTGGGCATGACCAGTCTAGATAATGTTCTAGAAGATGTACGCCGTATTACTGAACGTGTAGATACTCCTTTACTGGTTGATATCGATACAGGCTGGGGCGGCGCTTTTAATATCGCCCGCAGTATTAAACAGATGATCCGTGCAGGTGCGGCGGCAGTTCATATTGAGGATCAGGTTGCCCAAAAACGTTGTGGACACCGTCCAAATAAAGAAATTGTGTCACAGCAGGAAATGGTTGACCGTATTAAAGCTGCAGCCGATGCAAAAATTGACCCCAATTTTGTCTTGATGGCACGAACCGATGCGCTGCAAAAAGAAGGCCTGCAGGCAGTAATTGACCGTGCCTGTGCTTGTGTTGAAGCAGGTGCAGATGCAATTTTTGCCGAAGCCATGACCGATATTACCATGTACCGCACTGTATGCGATGCTGTGGGTGTGCCAGTGCTTGCCAATATAACCGAGTTTGGTGATACCCCTTATTATACAACAGAAGAGCTGGCTGAGCAGGGCATTCGTATGGTGTTGTATCCACTTTCTGCAACACGCGCCATGCAAAAAGCAGCGCTTGAAGTGATGCGCTCCGTTCGTGAACAAGGTACACAGGTGCATGTTTTAGATAAGATGCAACCACGAAAAGAACTTTACGAATTTTTAGATTATCACTCTTTTGAAAATACCTTAGACAAACTCTTCAAGCAGGAGAATTAAAACAATGGCTGAAGGAAAAGTACTAACAGGCGCTGGACTGCGCGGACAGGTCGCTGGTAAAACTGCACTTTCAACTGTAGGAAAAAGTGGAGCAGGCCTGACTTATCGTGGTTATGACGTACAGGATCTGGCAGAAAACTGTCAGTTTGAAGAAGTGGCTTATCTGATTTTCTTTGGTGAGTTGCCGACTGCTGAGCAGCTGGCTTCTTACAAGGAGAAGTTAAAGTCTTTGCGTCAACTGCCCCAAGCTTTAAAAGAAGTACTGGAACGTATCCCGGCTGATTCACATCCGATGGATGTTATGCGTACTGGTGTTTCAATGCTGGGGAATCTGGAAACAGAAAAATCATTTGACCAGCAGCAGGATATCGCAGACCGTATCCTGGCGACTTTACCAGCAATTATCTGCTATTGGTATCGTTATAGTCATGATGGTGTACGTATTGAAGAAAGTACTGATGATGATTCTATTGGTGCACAGTTCCTGCATTTGTTACACGGTAAAAAACCCAATGAACTGCATGAACAGGTGATGAATGTATCACTCATTTTGTATGCAGAGCATGAATTCAATGCTTCAACTTTTACTGCACGTGTCTGCGCTTCTACTTTATCTGATATGCATTCGTGCATTACTGGCGCAATTGGTTCATTACGTGGTCCGTTACATGGTGGCGCCAATGAAGCCGCTATGGATATGATTGAAAACTGGCAGTCTCCAGAAGAAGCTGAGCGTGAGATGCTGGGCATGCTGGAACGTAAAGAAAAAATCATGGGCTTTGGTCATGCCATCTATAAAGACAATGATCCGCGTAATGGGATTATTAAAGTCTGGTCTGAGCGTCTTGCGAAAGATGTCGGAGATACTGTTCTATATCCGGTATCGGTACGTTGTGAAGAAGTCATGTGGCGCGAGAAAAAGCTATTCTGTAATGCGGATTTCTTCCATGCCTCGGCTTATCATTTTATGGGTATTCCAACAAAGCTGTTTACACCGATTTTTGTAATGAGCCGTGTTACTGGCTGGGCTGCTCATGTAATGGAGCAGCGTGCAGATAACCGTATTATTCGCCCAAGCGCTGATTATATCGGTCATGAACTGCGTAAAGTTATACCTATTGCTGAGCGTAGCAAGCAGTCTGCTTAATACTGAAATATAAAAAGCAGAGGCATAATGCCTCTGCTTTTTTATGAAGTATAAATTTAGCGTTATATTTTACTTTTTACTGTTAAAGAAATCGGGTCTTCAGTGGTATAGCCCGTTTCTTCAGGAAATGCCAGATAACGTACTGTTACCAAGACTTGGTTTTGTGCGGGAATATAATATGCTTGTTTGACTGAAAGTGAAGGTTTATAGCTGACAGCCTGCTGTAGCTGACTGTTGAACCATATAGAACTCACCTTATATTGATAAGTGTATTGAGGTACTTTGAGAGTTTTATCTATCCAAATTGCTGGCACATTCGTTTGCTGTTTTTTTAAAATATGAATATTAAAAATTTTGGGAGTAATAAGCTGTAAAGGTTGAAGTCGTTGTTTTATTTTATTGAGTTCAGGCCGAAGTACATCAATTGACTGGTCATAATCAATCTTCCGGGTGCGTTGATTAATATATAAAGAATTTACTTTAAACAGCTTGGGTGATTGATTAGCTTTATAAAACTGATAGTAATAAAGTTGCGGCAGGCGGCCACGTCCGTCTTCATAATGGCGTAACAGATAAACTTTTTTGTCGGTAGGTTCATACCCTAAAAATTCAATATACTGCCCACCACCAACTGTAGCATGACTGATCATAGGTATAGCTACACATAAAGGTATAGTAAATAAAATAGGCTTTAACATAGCTTTTGTCCTATCAGATAGTCATAAGCTATAAATGCCATAAACGGGTAAATTTTTAAAGAAGACTTTTACATAGGGACCATCAGCAATAAAACAGATTTTTACTTATTCTTTTAATTACTCCAAGCTGGTTATAAGCAATAAAAAGTAAATAATTTCAATAGCACTTTAAAAAAGTGCTATTGATAACAGGAAGAAGTTAATCTTCAACTTCTTCTTCGATCTCATCGTCGGCTGTACTCATACCCAGTTCTTTGAGTTTACGAGTTAGCGTGTTACGACCCCAGCCTAAAAGCTCGGCAGCATGACGTTTACGTCCACGAGTTTGTTGCAGTGCTGCCTGAATCAAAGTACGTTCAAACAGGGGTGTGGCAATATCCAGAATTTTCATTTCACCATTTTGCAGTTTCTGAATCGCCCACTGACCTAACAGTTCATCCCACTGCTGGCTGGAGGCACGCTGTATGCTAGGAGATGAAATGGAGACGTCTTCAGCCCTCTGGATGGGTATCTGTTTAAGTTCTGGAGGAAGATCTTCTGGATAAATTTCTCGGCCAGTAATCATGACCGTTAGCCAGCGGCAGGTATTTTCAAGTTGACGTACATTACCCGGCCAAGGAAGTTGCTGCATATACTGTACGGTTTCCTGTCGCAGTATTTTGGGGCTAACTCCCAGTTCTTTACCTGCACGCGCCAAGAAATGCTGAGCCAGCATTGGAATATCTTCACTACGGTGCGCAAGTTTAGGAATATGAATCCGGATAACATTTAAACGGTGAAATAAGTCTTCACGGAAACGGCCATCGTGAACCAGTTTTTCCAAATCCTGATGAGTTGCAGTCACAATACGGACATCAACTTTTACTGATATATGTCCACCCACCCGATAAAATTCGCCATCGGCCAATACACGTAAAAGGCGGGTTTGTGTTTCAAAAGGCATATCTCCAATTTCATCAAGAAAAAGAGTTCCGCCATTGGCCTGTTCAAAACGTCCCTGACGCTGACTGTTTGCACCGGTAAAAGCACCCTTTTCATGACCGAACAGTTCAGTTTCAATCAGATCTTTTGGAATAGCCGCCATATTCAGGGCAATAAATGGTTTGTTTTTTCGTGGTGAATGCTTGTGTAAAGCATGTGCTACCAGCTCTTTGCCTGTACCCGATTCACCATTGATTAAGACAGTGATATGAGACTGTGTTAAACGGCCAATTGCACGGAATACTTCCTGCATCGCCGGCGATTCACCTATTATTTCGGTTGACTGGATAGGAGCAGTAACTCGGGATTCCTGTTGCTGCAATTTACTGATATGCAAAATTGCACGCTGTACCAGAGCCAAGGCTTCATCGATATCGAAAGGTTTGGGTAAATATTCAAAAGCACCTGTCTGGTAACTTGATACTGCAGATTCAAGGTCAGAATGTGCAGTCATAATAATGACTGGTAAATCGGGGTTACTCTGTTTGACTTTGCTTAGAAAGGTGAGCCCGTCAATACCAGGCATACGTATGTCGGTTAAAATAACATCTGGTGGTGCCAGCATAAGCTGATCCAGGGCAGATTGAGCCTCTTCAAAGCTTGTTACCTCGAAACCTTCTTCTTTGAAAGTTTTTTCCAGTACCCAGCGCATGGTGCGGTCATCATCAATAACCCAGATTTTATTTTGCGGCATGGTTTAACTCCCAAGGTAAATATAAGCTGAATATGGTTTGTCCTGGAACAGACTGGCATTCAATCATGCCGTTATGCTGGTGCATAATGTTCTGTGCAATGCTTAAACCTAGTCCAGTGCCTTTGGCACGTCCGGTAACAAGTGGATAAAAAACGGATTCCTGTATTTCTTCTGGAACACCCGGTCCATTATCTTCAATGTCTATACGTATAGCAGAGCGATGTAATAATCCATTAATTGTCACCAGTCGCTGTATACGTGTTCTAAAAATAAGTTCAGGCCGGTGATGCACAAAAAAATCCCTGTTTTCTGATATTGCCTGTACTGCATTTGCACCAATATTGAGCATAACCTGAATTAATTGATCGCGGTCAGCATGAACTTCAGGTAAGGACAAATCATAATCCCGCACAATCTTGATTTTATTTTTAGTCTGATTGGCAATTAGTGAGCGTACACGTTCTAATGGCTCATGAATATTGACATTTTCATAGCTTGGTAACTGACGCGAACCCAGCATGATATCTGCCAGATTTCTAAGCCGGTCTACTTCATTGATAATAATATCGGTAAATTCTGCATATTGCGGGTCATTCAGGCTGCGTGCCAGTAGCTGGGTGGCCCCTCTGATACCTGCCAGCGGATTTTTAATTTCATGTGCTACACCACGGATCAATTGCCGTGCGACCTGGTGCTGCTGAATAAAGTTCTCTTCTTTGGAAATTTTGAGCATGCGGTCAATCGGATTAATCTCGATTATGAGCAGGGGGTGATAGGATTTACCCGAATTTAGCTCTGAAACGGTATAATCTACATGAATATCCTTAAAATTGACGCTAACAATTGCCTCACGGCGGGTATAAGGCTGGCCTGTTTTAAAAGTGTTGAGCAGTGCTTCTTCTGTATTAAAAGTATCATCCGGTGTTTGCAGTAAATTAATAACAGGAAGGCCACTGGCACGTAACAGGCTAATATCAAACAGTGCTTCACAAGAAGAATTCAGGTAGAAAATATCGAGATTGCTATCGACAAGTAAAATTGCTGTAGTCAAGTGGTCTACAAGTAAACGATAGTCAATTTCTGTATATTGCTCCATTATTTGATCATTCCTGTATTAAAATAGCGCAATGCTTTCTTCATAAAACTCTTTCATGACTTCATTTAAGTAAGATTAAGCAAAATATAAGCCAACTCTAAAAGATTTAAAAATTTTTTAGTTTATGAGAGCTAATAATTTGAAATATATAATTAAATTTTTAAATTTAAAAACACAAAAAATACTTAAATTATAAAATGTCTACTTATTTAAGTAAAAAATATTATGAACCAAATTGGTGCAACTATAACATTTATATATAATGTTGGATGTATATTGGTGCATTGCATAAAGAGTCGGGATTTAACCTATGCTTGGAACAAGAAAAGACATACAATACGCGCATTCTAGTGGAGCGCAGGATTCATGAAGTCCCCCAAAGTCGGTTTTGTTTCTTTAGGTTGTCCTAAGGCATTGGTAGATTCTGAACGAATCTTAACTCAGTTGAAAACTGAAGGTTATCAAGTAGCATCAGATTACGATGGTGCTGATTTAGTTGTTGTAAATACCTGTGGTTTTATCGAATCGGCAGTACAAGAATCCTTGGATGCGATTGGCGAAGCCATGAGTGAAAATGGCCGGGTCATTGTAACCGGTTGTCTTGGAAAAGATGAAGACAAGATTCGCCAAATGCACCCGAATGTCCTGAAAGTGACTGGTGCAGCAGCGTATGAAGATGTTATGTCTGCAGTACATCAGTATGTACCGGCACCACCCAAGCATAATCCTTTTATTGATCTGGTTCCTGAACAGGGCGTTCGTCTGACCCCTAAACATTATGCATATTTAAAAATATCAGAAGGGTGTAATCATCGTTGTACATTCTGCATTATTCCAAGTATGCGCGGTGATCTGGTTTCACGTCCGGTTGGTTCTGTGCTTGAAGAAGCTGCTGCACTTAAGCGTGCCGGTGTGAGAGAAATTCTGGTCATTTCTCAGGATACTTCAGCCTATGGTGTCGATACCAAGTATAAGCTTGATTTCTGGAATGGACAGCCGGTAAAAACCAAATTCTTCGACATGTGTGAAGCACTAGGGCAACTGGGAATTTGGGTGCGTCTGCATTATGTTTACCCTTACCCACATGTGGATGCTGTTATTGACTTAATGGCGCAAGGTAAGATCTTACCTTATCTGGATATCCCATTCCAACATGCCAGTCCGCGTATTCTGAAGTTGATGAAACGTCCCGCGCATAGTGAAAATACGCTAGAACGCTTAAAAGTATGGCGAGAAAAATGTCCTGATCTCGTGATTCGTTCGACATTTGTAGTGGGTTTCCCCGGTGAAACTGAAGAAGATTTTCAAATTTTGCTGGAATGGCTCAAAGAAGCTCAGCTTGACCGTGTAGGCTGCTTTACCTATTCACCTGTAGAAGGTGCAACTGCAAATGATCTGCCAGATCATGTGCCAGAAGAAGTAAAGCAAGAGCGCTACGAGCGTTTTATGCAGGTACAGCAGGAAATTTCAGCTGCAAAACTGCAAAAGCGTATTGGTCAAACTATGACGGTGCTGGTTGATAATCTGGAAGACGAATTTCCAGTTGCTGTTGCCCGCTCTTATGCTGATGCGCCAGAAATTGATGGTAATGTATTTGTAGAAGATATTGATAAGAGCCAGATCAAATCCGGCGATCTGCTTGAGGTGGAAATTACAGATGCAGATGAATATGACCTGTTTGCAAAGCTGATCCGTATCAAGTCGGTTTAAACACCGTAGCTTAATATACAAAAAAGAATTTAATTTTAAACCGATTTGGAGTGAAATTATGGCAGATAGTAATAGCCCGCGTTATTCACGCATCCTGCTTAAATTGTCAGGTGAAGCCCTGTCAGGTAATAAAGACATGGGTATCGATGCGAATGTGCTTGATCAAATGTCTTTATCTATTGCGCACTTGGTAGGTCTGGGCGTACAGGTAGGTATTGTGGTAGGTGGCGGTAATCTTTATCGTGGAAGTCAGCTGCAAAAAGATGGTTTGGTAGGTCGTGTAACAGGGGACCAAATGGGCATGCTGGCTACAGTGATGAATGGCTTGGCCCTACGTGATGCTCTGGTGCGCCGTAACATCAAAACCCGGTTAATGTCGGCATTACCGATTGGTACAGTGGTTGAGTCTTATTCTAGTCGTGATGCGATTCGTCATCTGGGCCAGAACGAAGTATGTGTATTTGTAGCAGGTACAGGTAACCCATTCTTTACAACTGATACAGCGGCTTGCCTGCGTGGTATTGAAATTGAGGCTAACCTGATTCTAAAAGCTACTAAAGTTGATGGGGTTTATAATAAAGACCCAAGCAAATATGATGATGCGGTCCGTTACGATCATTTAACTTTTGATCAGGTATTGGATGAGAAGCTAGGTGTGATGGATTTAACAGCAATCTGTCTATGCCGTGACCACAATGTACCGTTACAAGTATTTGATATGAATAAGTCAGGTGCTTTACTTTCAGTGGTAATGGGTGAAAAAGAGGGTACGCATGTTACGAACTAATGTACGTGTGACCTAAAGCTCTTTATACTATTGCTATTTATACTCCTTTGATTCTATTAAAGTAAGGAAAATCACATATGATTAACGACCTTAAAAAAGACAGCGAACAGCGTATGCAAAAGTCCCTGGAGTCTTTGGAACAGGGTTTTGCTAAAGTCCGTACTGGCCGTGCCCATCCGTCTATCTTAAATGGCGTTATGGTTCCTTACTATGGTTCTGATGTACCATTAAACCAGGTTGCAAACGTTGGTGTTGAAGATTCCCGTACTCTGGTGGTTCAGCCTTTTGAACGTACGATGGTCTCTGCAATTGATAAGGCAATTCGTGAAAGTGATTTGGGTCTGAACCCGATTACTGCAGATGCTATTCGTGTTCCAATGCCTGCACTGACTGAAGAAACCCGTCGTGATATGCAGAAGGTTGCGCGTACAGAAGCTGAAAATGCTAAAGTTGCTATCCGTAATATTCGACGTGACGTTCTAGGTGATATCAAGGCATTATTGAAAGAAAAAGAAATTTCTGAAGATGATGAGCGCCGTGCTGGTGAAGAGATCCAGAAAATTACTGACAAATATGTTGCTGAAGTTGATAAACGTTTGGCCGCCAAAGAAGCTGAATTGATGAAGGTCTAATTCATGACCGCATCCGAAGAGAAACATCTTCCTGAGCATGTTGCCATCATTATGGATGGCAACAACCGCTTTGCTAAAAAGAATCAGATGCAAAAAGGTGAAGGACACCGTGAAGGTAAAAATGTCCTCGATCCTATTGTTGAGTGCTGTGTAGAACAGGGTGTAAAAGCTTTAACTGTTTTTGCGTTTTCAAGTGAAAACTGGAATCGCCCGCAATTTGAGGTCGAGCTGCTCATGTCTCTTCTTGAAGAGACAATTCATGACCAGATGCCACGGATGGAAAAGTTCGATATCTGTCTACGTTTTATCGGAGATCGCTCACGGTTATCTGCACATTTGCGTGAATTAATGTTGCAAGCTGAACAAAGGACTGCTAATTTCAGCACAATGACGCTTGTTATTGCTGTCAGTTATGGTGGTATGTGGGATATTGCAGAAGCTGCAAAGCAGATTGCTCAAGATGCAGTAAATCAGAAAATCCAGATTGAAGATATTAATGTTGATTTGTTCGGACAGTACGCCTCGCTTGGAGATTTACCTCCTGTTGATCTGCTGATTCGTACCGGCGGAGATTATCGGCTTTCGAATTTCCTGCTTTGGCAGGCTGCTTATGCCGAGCTATATTTCACCCCGACGCTATGGCCTGAATTTACCGTAAATGAGTTCAACCAAGCGCTCAACATTTTTAATAGCCGTGAACGGCGCTTTGGCAAAACTTCAGAGCAAATCCAACAAAAGAAACTTGAGAATTAATAAATGTTAGAGCGGATAATTACCGCATTGGTGTTGGTAGCAGTAGTACTGAGCTGCATGTTTGCTACCCAGTCAGATTATCCAATGTTAGGGCTTATGGTGTTAGCAGCGGGGGTCGCAGGATATGAGTGGTTTAAGCTCATGCCCAGAACTACAAAATATGTGATAAAACCGATTGCTTGGTCCTATGGTGTTCTCAGTGCCGCCATCTCGGCTCTGGTTCTCTATTTAAATGATATTGCCCTGTTACTGTGGGCTGCCTCTATTTTAACCTGGATTTTTAGTATTTACTGGGTAAAGTCATACCCTGAATACGATAACTGGTACAATGCTACACTTAAGGGTATTGGTATTATTCTTATTTGTGCGGCAGTTACAGCAATTTTTGCAGTCTGGCATAGCTCACCTTGGTGGCTGATGTATCTGTTTCTGCTGGTCTGGGGTGCAGACAGTGGTGCTTACTTTGTTGGTCGTAAGTTTGGACGAAAAAAACTGGCCCCCTCGGTTAGCCCAAATAAATCGGTAGAAGGCCTATACGGCGGAGTAAGCGTAGCCGCTATTATTATCGTTGTGGTGGCATGGATCTATCTCGATCTTACACTGATTCAATATCTGCTCTTCATTATACTTTCTGTAGTTACGGTACTAGGTTCAGTACTGGGTGATCTTTTTGAGTCCATGATTAAACGCCGCGCAGGCATTAAAGATTCCGGTCGTGTTCTTCCAGGACATGGCGGTGTACTCGATCGTATTGACTCTCTACTGGCCGCTGCACCTATATTTGCAGCGGGTATGTATCTGTTAAAACTTATTGGTGTAGATTTATAGATGTCACAATCTGTTTGTATATTGGGTGTTACAGGCTCTATTGGTCAGAGTACTTTAAAAATATTGGAGCAGCATCCAGATCAATATTCGGTGTTTGCAGTAAGTGCTTATAGCCGTATAGATGAGCTTGCCCAGATATGCAGACAATATCAGCCTAAAATAGCTGTAGTGCCCGCTGACCGTGTGGATCAGGTTAGCCGGCATTTAAAGGATTTGCAGCTCAGCCATATTCAAATCTTGAGTGGTGAGGCAGGCCTGATAGCCGTAGCTGAACATCCGGAAGTTGATGTGGTGATGGCAGCAATTGTCGGAGCAGCCGGGCTTTTACCGACTTTATCCGCTGTTAAAGCAGGTAAGCGAGTACTGCTAGCCAATAAAGAAGCACTCGTTATGTCTGGTGACATTATGATGCGTGCAGCGCGAGATCATCAGGCTTTACTTTTGCCGGTAGACTCTGAGCATAATGCCATTTTTCAATGTTTGCCTCATGACTATATGAATGCTGATGCGCATGGCAAACCTGTAAAAGGGGTGTCGCGTATTTTGCTTACTGCATCAGGTGGCCCATTCCGTCAGCATAGTCTTCAACAGTTGCATGAAGTCACTCCACAGCAGGCATGTAAGCATCCAAACTGGTCAATGGGACAAAAAATTTCAGTTGATTCAGCTACCCTAATGAATAAGGGGCTGGAATTAATTGAAGCCTGTCATCTATTTTCAATTGCTGAGCACTTTGTGACAGTTGTGGTTCATCCAGAAAGTATTATTCATTCCATGGTGCAATATGTAGATGGTTCAACTTTGGCACAAATGGGGAATCCGGATATGTGCACACCGATTGCTCATGCATTAGCTTGGCCTGAGCGTATACAGACTCATGTACCTGCACTTGACTTGTTTGCACAGCAGCAATTGAATTTTCAGGAACCGGATATCGTACGTTTCCCTGCGTTAAAGCTCGCAAGAGAAGCAATGAAAGCGGGAGGCGTAGCCCCTGCAATTTTAAATGCAGCCAATGAAATGGCAGTCGCAGCTTTTTTAAAAGAACAAATCCGTTTTACTCATATTGCTGAAATAGTTGAGCAGACCTTAAATACCGTTCACAATAGGTCTGCAGAACAGCTTGAGACCATACTTGAGGCTGATACGCAAGCGCGTGAAGCTGCATTTGACTCTATTGGAAAAATGAGAAGCTGATGATGAATGCTTTGTTTATGATTGTCGCAGCCATACTTTTACTCGGACCGCTGATTGCAATTCATGAGTTTGGACACTATTTTGTGGCACGTAAACTGGGTGTAAAAGTTCAGGTTTATTCGATTGGCTTTGGGCCAACCCTGATCAAGTGGAAATCAAAAAAATCAGGTATTCAGTATCAGCTTTCAGTCTTGCCTTTTGGTGGCTACGTCAAAATGCTGGATGAGCGTGAAGGAAATGTTGCTGAAGAAGACTTGCCGCAGGCATTTAACCGCCAGTCTCCCTGGAAGCGTATTGCTATTGTTGCGGCGGGGCCGCTCATTAATCTGGTATTTGCGATTGTACTTTTCTGGATTTTATTCCTGCCTTCACAAGAGCAGTTAAATACACGTGTAGGCAAGATTTTTCCCGGTACCCCCGCTGCAGCTGTGCAAATGCAGACCGGTGACAAAATTACTGCTATAGACGGCACACCAGTGAGCACTTGGGAAAAATTAAATTACGCTATAGTAGATCGTGCTGGTGAAACTGGAGTGATTCAGGTTCAGGTTGAACGGCAGGGACAATTACAACAGTTTAGTCTACCAATACAGAATTTCCTAAAAGATCAAAGTAAATCTCCTTTGGAAACTTTGGGTTTTATTCCTTATCGTCCACAGATTCCGGCAGTGGTGACCAAGCTGAGCGAAGATGGTGCAGCGATACGTCAGGGAATAAAGGAAGGTGACAAGATTGTTGCAATTGATGGCGTAAAAATGAAGGACTGGTTCGATGTAGTTGAAATCGTGCAAGCATCACCAGAGAAGCTTCTAAAGATAGATGTATTGCGTAATGGCGAAATCAGGCAGCTTGATGTGATGCCACAAGGGCAACGAGACAATATGGGAAATGTCATTGGCATGCTGGGAGTACAAAGTACGCCAGGTAAAGTTACAATTCCTGACGAATATAAACAAACAATTCAATATAATCCTGCACAAGCTTTAATGATGGCAGTAGATAAAACTGGTCAAATCTCCGGGATGATTTTGAACTCGATGGCTAAAATGGTTCGAGGGCTGATCGGTCTGGATAATTTGTCTGGTCCAATTACAATTGCCAAGGTGGCAGGCCAAAGTGCCGAGATGGGATGGCAAACTTTTATTTCTTTTATGGCTTTAATGAGTATAAGCTTGGGAATTTTAAATCTGCTTCCAATACCAATGCTTGATGGCGGACATTTAGTCTATTATTTTATTGAAGCGATTCGTGGTAAGCCCGTTTCTGAACAAATACAAATATTTGGTTTGAAAATTGGTATGGTACTGCTCGGTAGTATGATGCTCCTGGCATTATTTAATGATTTTATGCGTTTATGACGTAGATGATGGAATAAACTAACTATGCGGCACACACATCTATTTATGCCTCTAGCTCTTGTTAGCGCTATGGCAGCAGTACAACAAGTATATGCAGCAGACGAGTTCATTGCTCGTGATATAAAAATACAGGGACTTGTACGTCTGTCGCCTGCAAGTGTCTCTACCATGTTACCCATTAACAGTGGCGATCGGGTAGATGATGCAGCGATTTCAAATGCTGTACGGGCACTTTATGCTACCGGCCTGTTTGATGATATTAAAGCTTCCAAAGAAAATGACATACTGGTATTTAATGTGGTCGAGAGACCAATTATTTCTAAAGTAGAGTTTCAGGGTAATAAGCTGATTCCAAAAGAAGCACTGGAAGATGGCTTAAAAAGAATGGGCGTGGCTGAAGGAGAAGTATTTAAGAAGTCTGCAATTCAGACAATTGAAACTGAACTTGAGCAGCAGTACACCCAGCAAGGCCGTTATGATGCAGATGTACGTGTACAGACTATTGCCCGTCCAAATAACCGTGTAGACCTGAAACTTGAGTTCGTTGAAGGCACTGCGGCAAAAGTGGTTGATATCAATATCATTGGTAATACCGTTTTTAAAGAAGACGAGATTAAACAGGTTTTTGCAGTACGTGAAAGCAGCTGGAGCTCAATTGTTACACGTAATGACCGTTATGCACGTGAGAAAATGGCTGCAAGTCTGGAAGCTTTACGCGCTCTATATCTGAATCGTGGTTATATCAATTTTAAAATCAATAACTCTAACCTGAACTTGAGTGAAGATAAAAAACATATCTTTATTGAAGTTTCTGTAGATGAAGGCGAGCAGTTTAAATTTGGCCAGACCAAGTTCTTGGGCGATGCGCTTTATAGTCCTGATGAACTCAAAGCACTAAAAATCTATAAAGATGGCGATACATATTCACAAGAAAAAGTAGATGCAGTCAAACAACTATTACTTCGTAAGTATGGTAATGCTGGTTACTACTTTGCCGAAGTGAATGTTGCACCGCAAATTAATAATGAAACTGGTATCGTAGATTTAAACTACTATATTAATCCAGGCCAGCAGGTTACTGTACGGCGTATTAACTTCTCCGGTAACAGTAAAACAGCAGATGAAGTACTGCGTCGCGAGATGCGTCAGATGGAAGGCGCATTAGCAAGTAATGAAAAAATTGATCTTTCTAAAGTACGCCTTGAACGTACCGGATTCTTCGAGAATGTTACGATTAAGCCGGCACGTATACCGGGTGCACCGGATCAGATTGACTTAAATGTCGATGTAAAAGAACAGCACTCTGGTACTAGTACACTAGCAGTTGGCTATTCACAAAGTGGCGGTATTACGTTCCAGGCCGGTTTAAGCCAAACTAACTTTTTAGGTACGGGTAACCGTGTATCTATCGACCTGTCCCGTTCGGAAACTCAAGATTACTATAATCTGAGCGTAACTGATCCATACTTTACCATTGATGGCGTCAGCCGCGGTTATAACCTGTATTATCGTAAAACCAAACTTGATGATGATTATAACGTCAATAACTATGTAACTGATAGTTATGGTGGAAGCCTGAGTTTTGGTTATCCGATTGATGAAAACCAAAACCTGAGTGCTTCTTTAAATATTGATAATACAGAAGTAACTACAGGACCATACGTTTCTACTTATGTTCGTGATTATCTGCTTGCCAATGGGGGTAAAACTTTAGATACCACCCAATATTGTCTTGTTGATCGTGTAAAAGATGAAGTCACTGGGGCTTATAATTGTCCTGAGGGTCAACTTTCAGATCCTTATGGAAATAAGTTTGGGGGTGAATTCCTGACCTATAATCTAAATTTAGGCTGGTCTTATAATACTTTGAACCGTCCTGTATTCCCAACCAATGGTATGTCGCATCGTATTAATGCTGAAATTGCACTTCCAGGCAGTGATGTGGAATATCAGAAATTGACTTATGATGCCCAGGCATTCTTCCCGTTAGGTAAGGATTTTACTTTACGTACCTATGGTAAGCTTGGCTATGGTAATGATTTGCCATTTTATAAAAACTTCTATGCGGGTGGTTATGGTTCGGTCCGTGGCTATGACGTAAGTACTTTGGGTCCTAAATATCCGGGTGTAACCTATTCTGAAACTAAAGTAGAAGATCCGTCTCCTGAAGAAGTCGGGGGTAATGCTTTAGTACAGTTTGGTACTGAACTGGCACTGCCACTTCCATTTAAAGGCGACTGGACCCGCCAGGTGCGGCCTGTAATCTTTGCTGAAGGCGCACAGGTATTTGATACACAATGTGACGTTTCAAACTCAACCATTTTCTATAAAGGGCAAAGTTTAGACAGCAAAAAATACTGTGAAGATAACTTTGGCTTTGATTTGGGCGAAATGCGTTATAGTGTGGGTGTAGGCTTTACTTGGATTACCATGATTGGTCCTATTTCGCTCAGCTATGCATATCCTCTAAATGATAAAGAGGGTGACGAGACCCAAGCTGTACAATTTGAAATTGGCCGTACTTTCTAAGTACGGTTTGATACTAACTACATTAAATATGACAGGGATGTTCTACATGAAAATAATAAGACCACTGGTGGTAAGTTTAGGCCTGAGTCTGGCTGGTCTTACTCATGCGGCAGGATATGGGGTGATTGATCTGGAGCGTATTGTTGAAAACAGTACCTATCTGAAGCAGCAAAATGCCAGCTTGAGCCAGTCGGTCAAACCTTCTAGCACCCGTCTGGAACAGATTGGTAAAGAGATTGAAGCTTTACGCCAGAAAGCACAAAGTAATAATAAAATCAGCGAGACTGAAGCACAGAAACTAAGTGCGCAGTATCAAGCTAAAATGGGCGAATTTAATACACTGCAGCAATCTTTACAGATACAAGTGCAGAATACACTTCAAACTATGAATAGAACCTTTGAGGTTCGTGTCAAACAGGCTGCTGAACAATTGCGCCAAGAAAATAACCTTGATCTTGTTTTGAATAAAAACTCGGCACTTGCCTATGACCCTAAACAGGATTTAACTGATAAAATGATTCAAAAGGTCAATGCAATTAAATAATCAATGAAACAACAACGTTATCGTCTGGAAGAGCTGGCTCATCTGGTACAGGGGCAGCTTGTCGGACAACCGCAATTCGAATTGCAAGGGCTTGCCAGTCTGGAAAATGCCCAGAATAATCAGATTGCTTTTGTAAACGGGCATAAATATCTTGAACAGGCGCGTTCTTCCAAGGCGGGCGTGCTGATTACCACTGCAGAGTTACAGGCACAGCTTCCAGAGCATCAGAATTTCTTGATTGTGCCTAACCCCTATCTGGCTTTTGCCATCTTAACTCATGCTTTTGAGAGAAAAACAAAAGCAGTGGGTATTGAAAATACGGCTCAGATTCACTCTTCCGCAATTATATCTGATACGGCTTATATAGGTCATTATGTGGTTATTGGTGAGGACTGTGTAATAGGTGATCATACAGTTATACAGTCACATGCAAAGATTGATGATGGTGTGGAAATTGGCAAGCAATGTTTTATTGACTCTCATGTGACCATTACCGGTGAATCTAAAATTGCTGACCGTGTCAGAATTCATGCTAATACTGTTATTGGCAGTGAAGGTTTCGGCTTTGCACCTTATCAGGGAAAATGGCACCGAATTGTACAGCTAGGCTCAGTTCATATAGGGAATGATGTGCGGATCGGTTCAAATTGCAGTATCGATCGAGGCGCACTTGACGATACAATTATAGAGGAAGGTGTAGTTATTGATAACCTTGTGCAAATCGCACATAACGTTCATATTGGTGCACATACTGCAATTGCGGCCAAATGTGGTATTGCAGGAAGTACCCGAATTGGCAAAAACTGTATACTGGCTGGAGCATGTGGGGTAGTAGGACACCTGACTATTACTGATAATGTGACTCTGACGGGAATGTCAATGGTCACAAAAAATATTTCTGAACCCGGAACGTATTCTTCAGGTACAGGTATTTTCGAAAATAATCATTGGAAACGTACAGTTGTACGGCTAAGACAATTAGCAGATGTGCCATTGACCCAACTGACCAAACGACTTGATCATATGCAATCTCAAATTGAGTCTCTTGAATCAACTTTTAAATTGCGTAAATAGAATATGATGACCGAGTCTAAAATCCCAGCATTTGCTGTGCCTGAATTACCAATGCACATTCAAACCATCCGCGAATATCTTCCACACCGTTATCCTTTTCTGCTAGTAGACCGGATTACTGAGGTGACAGAAAATGGAATTGTCGGATATAAAAATGTATCGATTAATGAAGAATTTCTCCAAGGGCATTTTCCTAACTATCCACTTATGCCGGGGGTACTGATTGTAGAGGCACTCGCTCAAGTATCTGGTATTCTTGGTTTTATCATGAATGAACAAAAGCCATCAGAAGGTTCTCTGTTTCTTTTTGCAGGAGCTGAGAAAGTAAGATTTAAAAAACAGGTGGTTGCGGGTGACCAACTCGTATTAAAATCAGAGTTGGTAATGCAAAGACGCGGCATTTATAAATATCAATGTACTGCCAGCGTCGATGGTATAGTAGCAACTACAGCGGAAATTATGGTTTCGCATCAGCAAGTATAGAGCAGGCATGAGCAATAACGACTTCATTCATTCTACCGCTATTATTGACTCATCTGCAGTAATTGCTCCAGATGTACAGATTGGACCTTATTGTATTATTGGCCCAAATGTGACTATTGGAGCTGGTACAAAACTCCACTCACATGTTGTAGTGGGGGGCTTTACCCGAATTGGCGAGCAGAATGAAATATTTCAGTTTGCCAGTGTCGGAGAAATATGCCAGGACCTGAAGTATGCAGGTGAAGAAACTTGGCTTGAGATTGGGAATCATAACTCGATTCGTGAACATTGCAGTTTACATCGGGGGACTGTTCAAGATAAAAGTTTGACTAAAATCGGTGATCATAATCTGTTGATGGTGAACACCCATGTTGCTCACGACTGTGTTATTGGTGATCATAATATTTTTGCAAATAATGTAGGGGTAGCAGGTCATGTTCATATCGGTGACTTTGTAATTGTTGGTGGAAACTCTGGTATCCATCAGTTCTGCAAAATTGATTCTTATAGCATGATTGGCGGCGCATCGCTTATTTTAAAAGATGTGCCTGCATATGTAATGGTATCAGGTAATCCTGCACATGCATTCGGTATGAACGTTGAGGGTATGCGACGTAAAGGCTGGTCAAAGAGTGTAATTCAAGGGCTTAGAGAAGCTTTTAAGCTGATCTATAAAGCCAGTCTGACGACAGAGCAGGCTATTGAGAAAATTCGTGCAGAAATTCTTCCTGAGATTAGTGAAGTACAATTATTGATTGATTCACTGGAACAGTCAAAGCGTGGTATTGTGCGCTAAGCATGGGCTATTATAAAAAAGACACCAAGTGGTGTCTTTTTTATAAGCTGGTTTAGCTAATTTAGCTAAAATAATTTTCTATGATTTAAAATAGCCTGCTTCTTCAGACTTTGGATAAGTGCTAATGAGTTTGTTTTTAAATCGGTTAGCGGAAGCAGTATCTTTATCGACATCCTTGGCAATGCTGTAGAGTTGATACAACGCTCGTGAGGCTTTGGCTGAGGTCGGGTATTGGTCTGCTACTATGGCATAGTTTTTCTTGGCTTCTTTATAATTTGGCGGCTCTACTGCCAGATTAAACTCAGCCAGCCAGAAGTAAGCATTTCCCGTATAAATACTGTTTGGATGGTTCTTGATAAAATTCTGCATTGGGGCTATAGCTTTCTTGGCACCGCCCTGTTTGTATGCATCCAGAGCGACTGTATAAGCTGCTTTTTCTAAGTCGCTCGGTGCCTGAGTAGAACTATTACCTTGAGGCAAATTGCTAGAAGTACTATTAGATGCGATAGGGCTTACTGGAGTAGCAGTTGCTGGTTGAGCCTGTGTTTCTTCACTACTTGTCTCTTCATTTGCATTAGCGCTTTCAGGGTCAATTTTTTGAAGTAATAGTTCAATACGCTGATCAAGATCTGTATAACGATTTGTTAACTCTTTTTTGAGCTGGTCAATTTCATTTGCTTGTTCTTCAAGCTGACCACGTAAAGTACGTATGTCATTTTCCAGATTCTGGTTTTTCTGTACCAAATCCCAAGTCGGATTACTGTTTACAGTTGGTGTGGCAGTAGAAGCATTGTTGTAGCTAGAGGATTGCGAGAGGCCTCTCGATTCAATTGGAACGGCTGCGTACAGTTGAGTTGTACAAAGCAGGGCAATGAAAAGAAGGGAATGCTTATTGAGCATAATTTTGGTCCATCATATCGAGTGATTGGTCATCACTTTATTGTCTTGTCCAGCTAGGATCTAAAAATATCTAGCTGAAGTTCTACAGTATGCAGTCATTAAAAACGGCTGGCTCAAGAATTGCAATAACTCTTTACAATGTTCAGGCATATTTGGCGAGCATGAGCTTTTCCGGCTAACCTATAATATTAATAGTTATACCTGTAAAAGAGTTTCATTGTTTAAATCTTTAAGATCGTTGAGGAAATAATCAATTGAACGCTCAAGGTGCGAAAATAATGAGCAGAGACTTGCAACTTGGTTAAAAAACTCTATACTTGGTTTTGCAATGGTAGCCCCGCTGGTAGCCTCGCAATTGTACTCTGTGAACCCCGCCAGGACCGGAAGGTAGCAACGGTAGCAGATCTATGATGTGCCGAAGTTTTGCTAGTGGGGTTGCCACCACTATTCTTCATCAGCCATTCGGTTGACTGCTTTCATAATTGCTTCCATTTCAAAACCACGATACTGTAAAAAGCGGATCTGTTTTGCTTTGAGTTTTGGTTCCTTTTCAACCTCAAAACCAAATTTTTTCACTTTCAGACGATAAGCTTGCTCCGCCCAGTCTATATCAGATAAATCATCTTGAATTAATTCAGTATCCAGCTGCTTGGTTTTAAGAGCCAGTTTAATTCGATTCGGGCCTTTGCCTTTGCGTAATTGACTTGATAGCATCGCTTCAGCTACCCGCTGATCACTTTGATAAGAGTTTTCACTCAGTTCTTCAACTAATGTTCTTACTTCATCTGGATTCTCTGCATAGAGACAAAGTTTTTCAATCAGTTCGCCTTTTGAATATTCGCGTTTAGTCAGTAAGGCAAAAGCATAAGAGCGTAAACGCGTTCCGGTTAAAGGTTTTCGTTGAGTTTGCTGATTTCTTTGCTTAAACATGCAATCCTTCCTTAAATGGAAAAACGCCCCGTGGGGCGTTTCTTTCAGTTCAATTAACTTTCTAGGAAGTCCGGGACTTCTTCTGCTTCATCTTCTGCCACCGGCGCATTATTAGTAGTTAAGAGCTGCTCACGAATAAGACGCTCAACTTCTACTGCCAGCTCCGGATTTTCTTCCAGATGACGAATCACATTATTCTTGCCTTGGCCAATTTTATTACCTTGGTAAGAGTACCATGCACCAGCTTTCTGGATGATTTCTTGCTGAACAGCTAAATCAATCAACTCGCCAAGATGGTTAACCCCTTTGCCATAAAGAATCTGAAATAGTGCTTCTTTAAATGGAGGCGCCATTTTATTCTTGACGACTTTAACTTTGGTTTCAGAGCCAATAATTTCATCGCCTTCTTTTACCTGACCGATACGGCGAATATCCAGACGGACTGATGCATAGAATTTTAATGCATTACCACCAGTTGTGGTCTCAGGACTACCAAACATTACACCGATTTTCATACGAATCTGGTTAATGAAGATTACCATACAGTTAGAACGCTTAGCATTACCGGTAATCTTACGCAGTGCCTGGCTCATCAGTCGAGCTTGCAGCCCCATATGTGAATCACCCATTTCGCCTTCAATCTCGGCACGTGGGGTCAAGGCAGCAACGGAGTCGACTACGATCAGGTCAATTGCTCCCGAGCGTACCAGCATGTCTGCAATTTCTAATGCCTGTTCACCATTATCTGGCTGGGAAACCAGCAGGTTATCAATATCTACGCCAAGTTTACGTGCATACTGCGGGTCAAGTGCATGCTCTGCATCAATAAACGCACAAGTACCACCAGCCTTCTGACACTGCGCAATTGCCTGCAATGTCATAGTAGTCTTACCTGAGGACTCAGGACCGTAAATTTCAACAATACGACCCTTAGGCAAACCGCCAATACCCAGCGCAATATCTAATGTTAAAGAACCGGTTGATACAGCTTCTACTGCCTGCACGGTATTATCACCCAAGCGCATTACCGTATTTTTACCAAACTGTTTCTCAATTTGGCTTAACGCGGCATTGAGCGCTTTGCTTTTGTTCTCATCCATCTCACAACCTCAAAACTTTCGTAATATCACTATTCACTCAAGTGGATGTATCAAAGTAAAAACTTGTTTCCACCAGATTATAGTGACAGATTTATAATGACGTTTCTATGTGTTTTCCGGTCTGGGCGACACAATGTGACGTGTAATTTTAACCATCATTATATGACCAGGAGTGGTCACTCTGATGATCATTTCCTTGTTTAAACTTGTTGATATCGCGACGATCTTTTTTGCTCGGACGATGATCTGGTCGTGCTAGATTATGCAATTTTCGTTGCGATGCAATCAATTCACGACGAGCGATACTTACGGGTGTTTCTTCATAAAGCATCTGGGCAACTGGTGCAGGACCACGAGTGTTTGACAGGGCTTTAATAGTTACGGTTTTACGGTCAAATCCTTGCTGAATGGTTAACTCCATTCCTATCCGTATTTCCTTGGAGACTTTTACCCGTTCACCCTCATGGTGGACTTTACCACCTTCAATGGCTGCTTTCGCAACTGAGCGGGTTTTAAAAAAACGCGCTGCCCATAGCCATTTGTCTACGCGCATGCTTTCAACGGCAACATCTTCATGCTGTTTTAACATTGATTTCCTTGTAAGCAGTTTCTGAAATAAAAGGAAAGAGTTCAATTAAATTATCTATGGCAGGATAATCTAGCTGTTCTTGCAGGCGAGGTGCTTGCAAACTTGAAGGTTGAAGAATAGTGAACAGGTTTTTAATTCCAAATTGCTTGGCACTGTGTAAGACCTGAGCTGTATCATCAATCAATACGGCCTGTTCCGGTTTGAAAGAATGCTGTTGCTGCAGGTACTGCCAGAATGCTAGAGTTTCTTTAGGATAGCCAATCTGTTCACTGCTGATGATTAAATCAAAATGAGGGCGCAGTGGTATATTTTCAAGCTTTAATTCTAGGCTTTTACAGTCAGCATTGGTGACTAGCCAGCAAACATGACCAGCAGCCTTTAGCTGCTCTAAAAGCTCTAAACTCCCAGCTCTGAGACAAATTTTACTTTCATGGTTTTGCTGTATTTTTAGTATATTGATACCAGTTTGTAGGCTCCAGAATGCAGAAGAATACCAGTTCAAAGTGTGTTTATGATCTAGATAAAGCTGCTGTAGATATTGATGGCTTTTCTCTAAGGAGTAGCCGTGAAACTGGGCATGGTGCTCAGGCAAGCATTGATTCCAGATATAGTCGTCAAAAGCCAGATCCAACAGTGTGCCGTCCATATCAAACATTATTGGTTTAAGCATAGTTGTCCTGAATAAAGTTATTTTTTCATCAAAATTATAACTCAAATACATATAAGTTTTATTTAAGCTGACTTAATCAGCTAAGATTTTTAAAATATATAATTTTTGAATTTATCTTCTAATAAAAAATATTAAATATAGATAAGTTAAAATATAAATAAGCTTATGCTAATTAAAATTATAAGTATTATTAAAGTACATCTAGGTTATTTTATTAATATTAAAATATAAGTTTTTGAAATTAATATTATTTAAATATTTTTCAGCTAAAGGGTGAAAATGGTATTCTATTGAACTCACTATTTTTGTTTTAATATTTTTGGTCATATGAAAAGTTTTAGATTTCTTTAGAATTATAAGGGTTAAGTAATAAGGAAAAACAAATGAATAATAAGTTACTCATCATTAGTCTTATAAGTCTTATTATTTTACTTGGGTTTATAGCTAAAAATGAAGTTTATGAAAAAATGCAAAAGGCTAATCATCAAGCTATATTGGAAAATAAAGGAATTTCTAATAGGATTTTTTAGTTTACTTAATCTTTAAAAATAGATCTATAGGATTTTAAATAAAAATTTTCTACTTAATAAGTGTGATATTTATCACGTTCTTGATTTATAATAGGAGCTCTATTATTAAGATATAATGTTTTAATAACTAAAATTGAGAGAAGATAAAAATATATTTCACTTTCGTATACAAGCAAATGATGAAAGTTAGTGGTAGCCTTAACACATCCAAGTCCGGACTCTGTATTTATGTTTATTCAATCTCAAGCACCTACAGATGAACTTATGCTTAAGCTTTTACCTATGCTTGAGCAAGCTGGCCAAACTCTTTTAGAAGAGTATGAAGGTTATTGTGCAGGAAATGATTTTAATATTAATAAAAAAATAGACCAGTCACCTGTAACTCAAGCTGACTTAAAGATTAATCATTATATACTGGAACAGTTGGCATATCTTACACCTGAAATACCAGTTCTATCAGAAGAAAGTGATTATTCGAAACGTCATCAATGGCCGCTTTGCTGGCTGCTGGATCCTCTTGACGGCACTAAAGAATTCATTCATGAACGTGATGAGTTTACGATTAATCTCAGCTTAATCAGGCACCATAAAACTATATTTTCAGTCATTGTTGTACCTTGTGAAAAGCGCATGTACATGGGCTATCTTCAAGATTTACCATTTCGCTATCAATTCAGTCAGCGGCAATGGTATCAGTATCAGCAAAATCTAGCAGATTATAAGCAAATCCAGGTAGGGTTAAGCCACGGCAGCAAAGATGTGCGCTATCAGCAATTTATGGATCATATTGCGCAGCAGTACCCCGTGGTACGACGTGAAGCGGGGAGTGCTTATAAATTTTGTATGATGCTAGAAGGCGTGATCGATATTTACCCGCGCTTTCACCCGACTTCTGAATGGGATACAAGCGCCGGGCAGGGGCTTTTGGAAAGTATCGGTGGTGGCCTGTTGAGTTTACAGAAAGAACCTTTTGCCTATAATGCGCGTAGCAGTGTATTAAATAACGGGTTCATAGCATTTACTAATCAGGTAACCCGGACTCTCTCGCTTGAGGCTTTGGCGCAAGTAAAGCTTTAACCCTGAACATCAGCTTACTCTCATGCTATAGTAATAGATAAATTGAGTTATTAAGAAATTCTATGTCGCTGAAGTTACTGCCGCCCAGTATGCATAAAGCCTTGGAACTGTTACCTGAAGCCTCAGTGCCTGTAACCTTGTTTACGCGGCATTCTTTAAGAGAAATTGTAGCAGGGCAGGGATTGGCGGGGTACGACCTGCAGTTAACAGAACAAGGCCGTGACTTAGCCCATGAATGGGGTGCTTATCTCATTAAAAATACGGATCGCTTGATTCAGCACTGTATTTCGAGCCCTATTCAGCGCTGTATTGATACAGCTGCTTTGATGATTGAAGGGGCAGATCAGGTAACTCCTGCTTTAAATACACATTCGATTGAAATTGTTGAGCAGGGTCTACTGGTGGAACCTGGAAGCTTTGTACTAGATATCCAGCAGGCTGCACCTTATTTTAAACAGCAGGGTGCATTGGGCTTTATCAACAGTTTTGTCAATAACACATTACCTGGTATGAAGAACCCTATTATGGGCGTAATGGATGTACTTGAGCTGATTTACAGCACTCATCCGCAGAACTGTCGAGGTCTAAGTCTGGCAGTAAGTCATGACACCATTATTGCTGCTATTGTCGCCATAATTTCAGGACACACTCAAATTAGCCAAGCTGACTGGCCACAAATGATGGAGGGATTATTTGTATGGTTTGAAGGTGAAGATTTTGACCATAGTAAACTGAAGTGGATTTGGCGAGGTGAGTTAAAAGAACTGTCTATTCAGCAGTTTCAGGCCCAGCAAGCAAACATTTCCTGAGGATGAGGACTGACAGGTTCCGTAGAAAATTCTATAATAATTGATAGATAAAAAATATTCAGTAAGTCAGAGGATATAAGTAATAATCCTTTAAATCTCCTACAGAATAATACCAGTATTCTTATTTTTAATAATATCCACTACTCTAAATAGCAAAAAAATTGAGCTAGAGAAATTTTAGCCAGAAAAAAAGCCCATTATAGGGCTTTTTTACATATATCACTTAGTTAGAAGCTAGAGCTTTAACTTGAGTGTTTAAGCGGCTCTTATGACGAGCTGCTTTATTTTTATGGATGATGCCTTTATCAGCCATACGGTCGATTACAGGAACAGCTTTTTTATAAGCTTCTGTAGCTACTGCATAATCACCAGCAGCAATTGCACTTAAAGTACGCTTGATGTAGGTACGAACCATAGAACGCAAGCTCGCGTTGTGTTTGCGCGCTGTAACGTTTTGACGCGCACGTTTTTTTGCCTGAGCAGAGTTTGCCACTCTTGCACTCCTTGAAATAGATTGGTCTGGGCGGGCTGTAGTTGAAACTGACCTTCACCAGAAGACACCATAACCAGCCCGTAAACAAGTGCCATATTTTGATGAAATGGCACGCCGAAGTCAAGTGTCGCGACGCTTTCACAACATTTTACTTGAAGATAAAAATGAAAGAAAACGTTAGATTATAAGAAATTTAAGAAGATAGGCTAAAAAATGACTGAAAATATCAAAAGTGCCATCGTAATTGGAGCAACAGGGCTAGTTGGACGAGAGCTAGTTCGAGAATTACATCAACTGGCTGAATGTGAACGCATTACTGTAGCAGTGCGGCAAGAAGATGCCGAATATAAGCAAATGTCTAAAGTAGAGCAGTTGGTCGTATCTGACTTTTTTATGTTAAATGATGAGGATATAAGTGGCCATACTCATGCATTTAGCTGTCTTGGCACTACCATCAAAAAAGCAGGTTCTAAACAGGCATTTTATAATACTGATTTCGGCATTAATGCTCATTTTGCTGAGCTGGTTCAGGATGATGTGCTACATTTCCTCTTGGTAAGTGCAATGGGTGCAGCATCTGAATCTATATTTTTTTATAACCGGGTTAAAGGTGAGCTTGAAGATTATATCCAAAGCATGGATATGAACCGGATATCATTTATAAGGCCTTCGCTATTGCTCGGAGAGCGTCAGGAAAGCCGTATTCTAGAGGATTTAAGCCAGAACCTGTTTCGTACAGTTGAAAAATATATTCCTGTTAATTTTAAATACAAACCTGTGACAGCTCGGCAAGTAGCTCATACTATGGTCAAGGCAGCGCAAAATCAGACTGAAAAATATAAAGTTTATGATAATTTAGCTATACAAAATATGCCGTAATTGGAGACAAGACATGAATACAGAATTCGTAACCTGTGACCTGCTAGATAATAATCCTGATAAAGAACTACAAGTAATGTGTCCATCAATTGATGGTAAATACTTTAAAAGTTACGGGTTGCGTAAAACCTTTGGTGGACAAGTGGTTACAGTAAAATGTTTCGAAGACAACTCAAGGGTGAAAGAGCTTCTTGCTACAGATGGAACGGGTAAAGTACTGGTAGTAGATGGCGGTGCTTCCATGCGATGTGCACTTATGGGTGACATGATTGCTGAATCAGCTGTAAAGAATCATTGGAATGGCGTAATTATTTATGGCTGTGTACGTGATGTTGATGCAATTGCAGAGCTGGATCTGGGGGTGCATGCATTGGCTGCTATTCCACAAAAAAGTAACCGTAAAGGCATTGGCGAAGTTGATATAACTTTGTATTTTGGTGGAGTGACTATTCATGCCGGTGATTATATTTATGCCGATAATAATGGTATTGTCATATCGAAAGAAAAGCTTGTAGAAGCATAATTATAAGGAAAAATATGGTGAATCATCAAACTAAAATAATTCAGGCGCTGGTTTCTAGTTTTACAGAAGGTGGAAGAGGTGTATCGGGAACGCCCCATCCTCATCAGCCCGAAAAACCACTCAAGCTTTATGAGTTTGAAGCTTCACCATTTTGCCGTCGTGTACGGGAAGTATTGACACTTTTAAATCTGGATGTGGAAATCTACCCTTGTCCACGTAATGGTACCCGTTTCAGGCCCATAGTCCAAAAAGAGGGCGGTAAACTGCAATTTCCTTTTCTGATTGATGAAAACACCGGCGACAGACTGTATGAATCAGAGCAGATTATTGCTCACTTATTCAAGTACTATGGCAGGAATGGGCGAGTACCTAAAGCCTATCAGAATTATCCGAAAATACCTTATGTTGCTATTGTGGGAACTCTTGTTAATGGGTTAAGAGGTGCTTTTTCTAAGGTCAATACAGGTGATGCGCCTGAGCAATTACTAGAATTATGGAGTTTTGAAGGCAGCCCTTATTCACGCGTAGTTCGTAGCGTACTGAGTGAGCTGGAAATTCCATATATTTTGCATAATGTTGCCAAGGAACGCTGGCAGGATATGGGGCCAGCAAAATTAAGACTTAAGCCAGGCAAGTATGTGCCTGTTTCTGGTGGGAAACGCGAACAAGTCATGCAAGTGATGGGGCGAGATATTCAGGTCCCTTATCTGATAGATCCGAATACTAATACTAAGATGTTTGAGTCAGCAAAAATTGTTCGTTATCTTCAAGAGCAGTACGGTAGCTAACTAAAGCGCAAAAAAACTGCATTGAATACCAGTAAAAAGCACTTGCATAAAAGTGCTTTTTATTTTGATCTGAATAGCCTAAGCTTTTTAAGCTATTATCTTCCTATTCAATCTGTTTATTTTGATAATTTATATTTAGACTCAAAATTTATATTTTAATCTGTGAGTTAGAAATATGTTTAACAAACTTGCCCGACTCTTCAAAACTACAGCTAAAGAGACTGAAGAACAATCCTATTTACGTGAACAAAATATTCACTTTGATCAAGACCAAGGGCCTATCGTTGATGGGATTGTGCTAAGTGATTTAAATAATCGTCTTGAATATTTTTCAAATCGTAAGCTTGGAAATTTTCAAGATTTAAAAAAATTATTTGAAATCAGTTTGCAGATTAATGAAAAAATAGATCTGGAAATTGCCACAGGCCGTTATGTTGAGCGCTTGGGAAATAATGAGCAAAATTTAAAAGAACTGAAAAAAATTATTGAAAAGCTGAATAGCTACTATAAAAAATTTCTGCGAGATAGAGTATAGATAGTTTTATTCTTCAAGGTCTTTATTAAAAATAACCAAAAGCCGAAAAACATCATGATATTATGGGCAATGACATTTAGGCCTAAATCTATCTACATGTTCCAGAAAGAAATCTCTCAACTTAATTTAAAACAATTGAAGGCAGGTGAAAAGCGCTGGGTAGGCTCTTTACTTGGTTCTTCAGCCGCACTATTGCTTAAAGAAATTGCTGAACAATCACGGCAATTATTAGTCTTGGTGGCTAAAAATAACCAGCATGTAGCCCAGCTCGAGAGTGAGCTGGAGTTCTACGGTATAAAACCGATTATTTTCCCGGATTGGGAAATCCTGCCTTATGACCGGTTATCTCCCCATCAGGATATTGTCTCGGAGCGCCTGGCTATACTTTCTAATATGCCTCAGCAGGGTATATTACTACTTTCAGCCTCTACATTGGCACAGCGGGTTGCTCCAACTTCCTGGATATTAGGCGAGCATTTCGATATACGTGTCGGTCAAAAATTTGATCTTGAACAGCAGAAACTACGTCTGGTACAGGCTGGTTATCTTTTAGTAGATACAGTTTATGATCATGGAGAGTTCGCGGTACGCGGTAGTATTATGGATATCTATGCTTCGGGTCAGGAGGCACCCATCCGTATAGATCTGTTTGATGATGAAATTGATAGCCTTAAATTTTTTGATCCGGAAAGTCAGAGAACAACAAGTAATTTAACTCAATTCAAGGTTCTACCAGCAAAAGAGTTTCCGTTAAAGGACGGACGTTCTACCTTCCGTGACCGTTATGCTGAGAGTTTTCCGACCGCCAATCCAAAAAAGAATCCTATTTATCAGGATGTCATGGAAGGTATTGCATCACCGGGTATTGATTTCTATCTACCATTATTTTTTAGCAAACAGTCAATTCAAACTCAAGGCATGCTATCGGCATACTTACCTCAGCATTCCATTGTCATTACAGATAAGGATTTAGATGAATGTTTGATTACCTTCTGGAAGGATGTTAATCGTCGTTATGAGGATCGACGTCATAATGCAGACCAGCCTATTCTGCCACCAGAAGATTTATTCTTAAAACCGAATACTTTACTTGAGTTACTCAATCATTTTCCCCGAATTATTGCATCATCTGAACAATTTGAAGAAAAGGCGGGTGTGATAAATATGGCGGTTTCAGAGCCGCCCCGGCTTCCGGTTAATCCTAAACATGAAAAACCATTTCATCAGGTTAAAGAATATATCGATAAAGCTCAGCATCCAGTTTTACTGGTAACTGAAAGTGCAGGACGTCGCGAAAGTCTACGTGATGCCTTACGCTCGACTCTGGGTGATATTCCTACTGTTGCAAATTTCAATATTTTTCAGAATGATCAGTATAAAATTGCAATTACTACTGCTCCACTTGAGCGTGGATTAATCATTAATGATCAGCTGACGGTTATTTCTGAAAATCAGTTGTATGAGCACCGGGTAGTTCAGCGACGTCGCAAGCGTCAACAGGAAGTTTCTGAAGAATTTTTAATTCGTAGTTTGACTGAACTGAGCATTGGTGCACCTGTTGTACATATTGACCATGGTGTAGGACGTTATGCAGGGCTGGTTACCTTAAGTATTGATGATCAGGAGTATGAGTTTCTGCAGCTGGATTATGCAGAAGATGCAAAAGTATACGTGCCCGTTACTAACTTGCATCTTATTAGCCGTTATAGTGGCGGTGACCCG
Organism: Acinetobacter sp. UBA1297; assembly: GCF_002307755.1. Lineage (NCBI taxonomy): Bacteria > Pseudomonadati > Pseudomonadota > Gammaproteobacteria > Moraxellales > Moraxellaceae > Acinetobacter > Acinetobacter sp. UBA1297. Next base: position 29,150 of record NZ_DBUF01000006.1, on the reverse strand, counting down.
GATTTGGCTCCGCTACATAAGATTGGTAGTGATGCCTGGAACAAGGCTAAACGGAAAGCACTTGAGCAGATCCATGATGTGGCTGCAGAACTCCTGCATATTCAGGCCCGCCGTCATGCCAAGCCCGGATTTGCTTTTGAAATAGATCAGAGTCTGTATATGCAGTTTGCCAGCGGTTTTGCTTATGAAGAAACCCTGGATCAGGCAAATGCTATTGAAGCGACATTATATGATATGCAAAAAGCTGAACCTATGGACCGGCTGGTCTGTGGTGATGTAGGCTTTGGTAAAACCGAAGTGGCAATGCGTGCCGCTTTTGTAGCAGTACAGAACAATAAACAGGTCGCGGTACTAGTACCGACAACTCTGTTAGCCCAGCAACACTATGAATCATTCAAAGACCGTTTTGCAGACTGGCCAATTCGTATTGAAGTGCTATCCCGTTTTGGTTCAAACAAGGCCCATGTAAAAAATATTCAGGATCTTGCAGACGGTAAAGTCGATATTGTAATTGGGACTCATAAACTTTTACAGGAAAATGTACAGTTTAAAGATCTGGGACTAATGATTGTCGATGAAGAACACCGTTTCGGGGTGCGTGATAAAGAGCGTATTAAAGCAATGCGTGCAGATGTCGATATGCTTACCCTGACAGCAACACCGATTCCACGTACATTAAATATGGCATTTTCAGGCATGCGTGACCTGTCGATTATTGCCACCCCACCAGCACGCCGTCTGGCTGTAAAGACATTTGTACAGGAACATACTGATGCTTCTATCAAAGAGGCTATTTTGCGGGAATTACTTCGCGGTGGTCAGGTATATTTCCTTCATAATGAAGTCGACAGTATTGAACGTACTGCAGAGAATATCCGTGCACTTGTTCCTGAAGCACGGGTTGCCGTTGCACATGGACAAATGCGTGAACGTGAACTCGAGCAGGTAATGCAACAGTTCTATCACAAACAGTATAATGTGCTGGTTTGCTCGACCATTATTGAAACTGGTATTGATGTGCCTAATGCAAATACTATTATTATTGAACGAGCAGATAAATTAGGTTTGGCACAATTACATCAATTACGTGGGCGTGTTGGGCGCTCCCATCATCAGGCTTATGCCTACTTGCTGGTACCTTCGATTAAAGCTTTAAAAGGTGATGCAGAAAAACGTTTAGATGCCATTCAACGTGCTTCTAATCTGGGCGCCGGTTTTATGCTTGCTACAGAAGATCTTGAAATCCGTGGGGCGGGTGAACTGTTAGGTGAGCAGCAAAGTGGTTCTATGCAGGCTATTGGCTATAGTCTATATATGGAAATGCTTGAAAAAGCGACAAAAGCAATTCAGCAGGGCAAGACCCCAAATTTTGATGCTCCACTTTCCTTAACTGCAGAGATTAATCTGCACATGCCAGCACTCATTCCAGATGAATATTTAGGGGATGTACACCAGCGGCTCTTGTTTTATAAGCGTATCAGTAATGCCGATACACAAGATAAGCTCGATAATATTCGTATGGAGCTAGTTGACCGTTTCGGTCTTGCACCGCAACCAGTCAAACAGTTATTCAGTGTGCATCAGATTCGCCTGAAAGCGGAACAACTTGGAATTACCAAGGTGGATATTGGAAGTCACGGGGGAAGTATCGAATTTTCACCTGATACAGCTGTTCAGGCGATCAGTATTATCCAGCTTATGCAAAAACAGCCGACTCACTTTCGCATGGAGGGTGGGCAACGCTTAAAGGTGCTGGTCATGCTAGAAGAGTATGAGCAAAGAATTGAGTTTATTTTGAAACTTCTTGACCAGTTAACTGCAGACTTAAATCGCTAAAATAAGGCGAGGACTGAACAAGTCTTCGCAAACCTTTTTGACGGGTTAAGTATCAGTAAGTAATAAAAAAACTTAAAGGAATAGGTACTTTTATTCATTTATCTTGGGCTTATAAAATTTGAGATAAATTAATAATTATTTGTAAGGAAAGGCAGTTCTCAGAATATTCACACCATATTGGATGTGATAGTATTAGCTATCATTGTTATTGCATCATTTATAAAGATATGTTTAGTTTGCATCCACAACTTGCTCAAGATACTTTTTTTGTTGGCGATTTTCCGCTTTCAACATGTCGTCTGATGAATGATATGCAATTCCCGTGGCTTATCCTTGTGCCACGTGTACCTGGCATTACTGAATTATACGAACTTAGCCAAGCTGACCAAGAACAATTCTTACGCGAATCAAGCTGGCTATCAAGTCAGCTTGCTCGTGTGTTCCGTGCAGATAAAATGAATGTAGCTGCTTTGGGCAATATGGTTCCACAATTGCATTTCCATCATGTTGTTCGCTATCAGAATGATGTTGCATGGCCTAAACCTGTATGGGGTACACCTGCTGTACCTTATACCAATGATGTTCTGGCACATATGCGTCAGACATTAATGCTGGCCTTGCGTGGACAGGGTGATATGCCGTTTGATTGGCGTATGGACTAGTAGTAGACACCTGTTCAAGACCATGCTACCGGTATGGTCTTCACGCAGTCACTGGAGAGCGGGAGTGTCGCTAAACCGTGTAACAGGAAAGCAGCATCCTTTACATTTCGAGTTTATACATCGATTAATTGGTTATCTCATGCTGTCTTTGACAGTGGTGATCTATTATTTCACCGCTCCAGAGACCAATTATCAAATTTATCTTCCATTTGCTTTTTTGGGGATTTTACTAGTAAGCCGGCGCCTAGAGCGTTGGTTGAAGTACCGCTTTGACTATAAAATAAAAAGAAATATATTATTCTTACTAGATGTGATTGTTGTGGCCACTACATTGGCTGCTGTACACCTGAGCTTGACCCTTACTTTTCTGGCTATCTTTGGTCTGGTTTACACATCAATCAATAATAAAATTTCTTTTTTGATGGCTTCGGTTGCTGCCTTACTGAGCATAATTATTTTTTATTTTCATAGCCTGTTTGTCTTTGGCAATCTCCAGTACTTTGAAGTTACTTCACCAGAACTGACAGTCATCGGTTTATTATGCCTCATCATTTTTATTAATTTGGGTAATTATTATCAGAATCAGCATATTCAAAAGCTCGATCAGCAGCGTCTTTACTATTTTGAACAAATGAACCGGTATATTGAGTTTGCAAATCAGTTAAGCCGCTATGCACCTTTACAGCTCTGTCAGCAGATTATGAATGGTGAAGTAGAGGCTAAAATTGAATACAAACGAAAAAAAATGACAATCTTTTTTTCGGATATTCAAGGATTTACTGAACTTTCTGAGACTCTAATTCCTGATGATCTGGCATTTTTATTAAATGAATATCTGAGCCATATGACAGATATCGCCAAGCAATATGGTGCTACCGTTGATAAATTTATGGGTGATGCCATACTGATTTTTTTTGGTGATCCAGATAGTCAAGGCGTAGAGCAGGACGCGAAAACTTGTATTGAAATGGCAATCGCTATGCGCCAGCAGATGAAGTTATTACGTGAACGGTGGAAAAAAATGGGATATCCGGCCTTACATATCCGTATGGGGATCAGTACAGGGTATTGCCATGTGGGTAATTATGGTGCTGCTCATCGTATGGCTTATACGATTGTGGGTCGAGATGCTAATTTGGCTGCACGTCTACAATATGCCGCCGAGATTGANNTGTATTCCTAAAACACCTATTTATTTAAAGGGATTTCAGGAACCTGTCCGTACTTGGCAAGTTATGGAAAAATTCTCGGTACATCGGCTTGAGCATCAGCAATGGTTTGATTATGAATATAAAGGATTTCATCTGATTCTTAATTTGGAAGAAGTAGAAAACTTTGAATATAGTGAGCTGGTGGAAGTACTGGAGCAAATGATTGAGCGCATCCGTACCCAGCAAAAATTAACGAATTCTCATGGTGTAGCTAAGCTTAATCTGGCTGATGAAATCAAGCCGGTCGAGCAAGAACATGTGAATACCTCAAATCGTAAAAATTTTAATGATATGAAGGTTGATCAGTTTTAAGCTCTTGTTATTAATGTTCCTGTTAAAAAAGCCCCTTATGCAAGGGGCTTTTTTTAGTGGTTTTCAGAAGCGTGGTTAATAGTGTATTTAGGTATCTCAATTTCCAGATCTTCCTCTACCACTTTTACCTGACAGGAAAGTCGAGAGTCAGGCTCTAGCCCCCAAGCACGGTCTAGTAGATCTGCTTCTACATCATTCATTTCTTCAAGGCTGTCGAACCCCTGCCGTACAATGACATGGCAAGTCGTACAGGCACAGGACATATCACAGGCATGTTCAATTTTGATGCCATTTTTCAATAGGCTTTCACAGAGATTGGCATTGTGTTCAACTTCAAACTCGGCACCTTCTGGGCAAATTTGCGCATGCGGAAGAACTTTAATACGTGGCATAAGTCATTACCTGTTTTCTAGTTTGAGTTTGACCAATCATCAAGTTTAGTACCTTTTAATGCATGATCAATATGTTGATTCATACGTAAGGCTGCGAAAGTATCACTATGGACTTTGAGCTGTTTAACTGCCTGCTCAATTGAATGAATATCATTTTGCTCCAATTGGCCTTTTAAAGCATTTTTTGCAGCTTGAAGTTCGGTTAACTGGTCTTTGGATAAAAGCTCGGCATCAACCTTTAATGCTTGCTCCAGTGCTTCCAGTTCACGTTGTGCTTCTACTTTGGTTTCTTGTAAGTGCCGTAAATCTTTATCTTCTTCAGCATATTTGAAACCCTCAAGGAGTAAACGTTCAGTATCTGCTTCTGAAAGGCCATAAGAAGGTTTAATATCAATTTTGGCATTTACACCAGACGTAGTTTCTTTAGCACTTACTGTTAGCAAACCATCCGCATCCACCTGAAAGGTAACTTCAATACGGGCCTGTCCGGCAGTCATAGGCGGAATACCATGTAATACAAAACGTCCCAAACTGCGGCAGTGTTCTACTAGATCACGTTCACCTTGCACGACATGAATCAGCATAGCAGTCTGACCATCTTGATAAGTCGTAAATTCTTGACGGCGAGCTACCGGAATGGGGGTGTTACGCCCAATCAGACGTTCTACCAGTCCACCCATGGTTTCAAGACCAAGCGATAATGGCGTAACATCTAACAATAATGAACCTTCTTGAGTATTACCAATCAGTTGGTTCGCAGTAATAGCTGCACCAATTGCCACAACTTCATCTGGATTAATAGTACAAAGCGGTTCCTGATTGAATACTTCTGCAACAGCACGCTGGACTGCATAAGAGCGAGTAGATCCCCCAACCAATACAACATTCTGAATATCCGATAATTCAAGTTTAGCATCACGCAAAACACGTTTACAGACGCTAATCGTTTTATCCAGTGCGACTTTAATAATGCTTTCAAAGGTTGGGCGGTCAAGCTGTAAAGTATGGTCCAATATCGTCAACATGGTCGAATCGGCATTTGTTAACGCTTCTTTTGCCCGACGTGCAGCAAACAATACCTGTGCATATTCCTGATCATTGAATATTTCAATATTAAGTTCTTTTTTTGCCCACTTTACAATTAACCGATCCAGATCATCACCACCTAAGGCTGTATGGCCTCCAGTAGCCAGAACTTCAAATACACCTTGACTGAAACGTAAAATTGAAACGTCAAAAGTGCCGCCACCTAGGTCATAAATCACATAGTTACGATCAGTTGCAAGATTGGTTGCCTGATCTAAACCATAAGCTACAGCTGCTGCTGTAGGCTCATTTAATAAACGTAAGACATTGAGTCCGGCAAGCTGAGCTGCATCACGGGTAGCCTGACGTTGAGCTTCATCAAAATAGGCCGGTACGGTAATGACTGCACCATTTACCGGATTTTGTAAGCTTACTTCGGCACGGCTCTTTAATTGCTTTAGAATATCAGCAGAAATCTCAACAGGAGTTTTACGGCCTTGTATAGTTTCAAAGGCTGGCATCTGACTGGCTTCACCCACCAATGTGTATGGGTGCTGAAATTTAATATCTGTCTGTGAGCGCCCCATGAAGCGCTTAACAGAAATAATGGTATTTTTGGAGTCACTAGTAACAAAAGGCTTGGCCTCTTCACCATAGTGGGTTGAATCTAAGCCGTAATGCACAATAGATGGGAGTAATACACGACCTTGTTCGTCATTCAGTACTTTGGTTTTTCCTGATAATACGGTCGCGACAAGCGAGTGCGTGGTTCCTAAGTCAATTCCGATTGCAATACGGTGTTCATGTGGCGCACTTGATTGACCCGGTTCAGCAATTTGCAAGAGAGCCATGTATTAAATCCCTTGTAAACAAGTAATAAAAATAAAATTAATAGTCATCATCTAAATCAAAGCTGTCATCATCTAACAACTGGTCTTCAGCTTTATCAATGTCATTCAAAACTTTCTGAAAGAAACGCAATTTACGCACGGTATCACGTGCTTCAGCCCAGTCTTCTTCCTGATAATCAATCTTGAATTCACGGACCAGTCCATCTATCCATTGTCTGACTTCTTCTTTGAGTGTTTGAAGCTGCTCAGTCTCGGTAGCTTCATCTAGCTGTTCCCGAATTTCCAGAGCTGACTGCAAGAATTCAAAATCATTAATAGATTGGTCAAGATGATAGTCCTGCTTTTTTAAGGCCAGCAAATAGGCTGCACGGCTATCAACCTGTGATAAAACTTTGTATGCCTGATTGATTTCACTTGATTTGATCAGTGCTTGATCTTTATCTGTGGCTTTATCTGGATGATGCTGTTGCTGCAATTTTAAAAACTGATTTTTTAAAATTGCCAAATCAATATCGAGTGCTACAGGAAGATTGAACAACTCAAAGTGATTCATGAAAGATGTTTTCCAGGCTGATAAATACAGTTAAAACAGTGCTAGAAGCACTGTTTTAACTTCGATACATGAGAAAGGTAATTTAGACTGTGAAAGATTCGCCACAACCACATTCACCTTTCTGGTTCGGGTTGTTGAACTCAAAGCCTTCATTTAAGCCATTTTTTACATAGTCCATTTCTAGACCATTCAGGTAAACCAGACTTTTAGGATCTACAAAGACTTTTACACCGGCCTGGTCAAAAACTTGATCATGTTCATTAATATCATCAACAAATTCAAGAACATAAGCCAAACCGGAACAACCAGAAGTTTTCACACCAATACGAATGCCTTCACCCTTACCACGGTTCTGCAGGTAATTTCGAATATGAGTTGCAGCAGTTTCAGTTAAGTGGATCATGAAAACTCCATTAATTTATCTAGGATACGTCTAATCAGGCTTGAGATTTCTTGCTACGATAATCTTCAATAGCTGCTTTAATCGCATCTTCTGCCAATACAGAGCAGTGAACTTTAACCGGCGGTAATGCGAGTTCAGTGGCAATATCAATATTCTTGATCGCTTGCGCCTGATCAAGAGTTTTGCCTTTTAACCATTCGGTAACTAAGGAGCTTGAAGCAATAGCAGAACCACAACCATAAGTTTTAAAACGTGCTTCTTCAATTACACCGCTATCGTTCACTTGAATCTGAAGACGCATAACGTCACCACATGCTGGTGCACCCACCATGCCAGTACCTACATTTTCTGCGTTTTTATCTAACACGCCCACATTACGGGGATTTTCGTAATGATCAATTACTTTTTCGCTATAAGCCATGATGCTTCTCCAAACCTCGGGGTCAGCCTTAATATTAATATGAGGGTAAAAACACTTATTTCAATAAATCAGTGTTCAGCCCATTCAACTGAAGAAAGGTCGATGCCTTCTTTATACATATCCCAAAGCGGAGAAAGTTCACGTAATTTCTCAACAGCAGCTTTGGTAATTTCCAATACGTGATCAATATCTTCTTCAGTTGTATATTTGCCAAAACTGAAGCGGATAGAGCTATGTGCGAGTTCGTCTGACAAGCCTAGTGCACGCAGTACATATGATGGTTCGAGGGTTGCAGAAGTACAGGCCGAACCACTTGAAACTGCAGCATCTTTAAGCGCCATCATTAAAGATTCACCCTCAACGAAATTGAAGCTGACATTTAAATAGTTGGCAACGTTCTGAGTCGGGTGACCATTTAAGAAAACCTGTTCAAGGTCTTGCAGGCCATTCCAGAGTTTGTCACGCAATACACGCAGACGTTGCTGTTCAGCCTGGAGGTTTTTACCTGCCAGTTCGAATGCTTCGCCCATACCAACAATTTGATGTGTTGGCAGAGTACCAGAACGCATGCCACGCTCATGACCACCACCATGCATCTGAGCCTTTAGACGTACACGTGGAGTGCGGCGTACATAAAGTGCGCCCATACCTTTAGGGCCATATATTTTATGAGCTGAGAAACTCATTAAATCAATTTTCATGGTAGAAAGATCAATTTCAACCTTACCGGCTGCCTGTGCAGCATCTACATGGAAGAAGGTTTTATTGGCACGGGTCAATTCACCAATAGCAGCAACATCAGTAATGGTACCGATTTCGTTGTTAACCATCATTAAAGACACAAGAATAGTATCCGGACGAAGAGCTGCCTGAACCATTTCAGGCGTAATTAAACCTGTTTGTGGCTGTGGTTCCAGGTAAGTAACTTCAAAACCTTGCTCTTCCAGCTCACGGCAGGTATCAAGTACAGCTTTATGTTCAATTTTGCTGGTAATAATGTGTTTGCCTTTGGAAGCATAGAACTGAGCTACACCTTTGAGCGCAAGGTTGTCAGATTCTGTTGCACCCGAAGTCCAGACAATTTCACGTGGATCAGCTTTAACCAGGTTGGCCACCTGCTCGCGAGCGTATTCAACTTTTTCTTCTGCCTGCCAGCCATATGCATGTGAGCGAGAAGCTGCATTACCAAAAGTACCATCAAAGGTTAAGCATTCCATCATACGTTCAGCAACCTGTGGGTCAACTGGCGTAGTTGCTGCATAATCAAGATAAATTGGACGTTTCATGTCAAATACCTGTAACCGATAAAAGAGCTGAATCAAAACCTGGTGCGTTTTGGCGAATAGCAACGGTCTGTACGTTGTCACGGGCTACAAGATCAGCCAGAGTGATTTTCGCAAGATAATCGGCAATGTGATGGGAGAGTTCTTGCCATAAATCGTGAGTCAAGCACATTGCACCATTTTGACAGTTACCTTTATGGTCGCAGCGTGTTGCATCAACAGTTTCATTTACAGCTTCAATAATTTCTAACACAGTAATTTCATCTGCAGTTCGTGCAAGGTGATAACCGCCATTAGCACCGCGAACACTGGAAACTAAACCATGGCGCTTCAATTTAGCAAATAACTGCTCAAGGTAAGCGACTGAAATAGTTTGGCGGGCAGCAATTTCTGCTAGCGTGATCGTTTGTTCAGTTGGCTGCAAAGCTAAATCAAGTAGAGCAGTCACTGCGTAGCGACCGCGAGTGGTTAAGCGCATGACTCGATACACATGTTGAGACTAGATATATAGATTTTAAGAATCCCGACTAAAATAGTCAAGTTTTTTTACGGTTAATTGTAATGTTTTAAAACCTAAGTAAAAATATTTTTATTTTGGCCATAAAGTATATATCAATAAAGTAATAAAAAGCAGGCTTATAACCAATAAAGATAGCTTTAAATATTTGTTTTTTTGCTCAATGCGCCGAATACGGCTATTATGCAATTTTACTTCCACCAAAAGTGAGTTAATTTGTACTCGCTGCTGGTCAATTTTTTCAAGTAGAGGTGCAATACGTTTTCTTGACGCAATGACTTCATCTTCTTGAGGGGCTTCTTTTAACCATTGACGCCAGTCAGCAAATAGTTTTGGTACACTAAAGTGTAAAATAAGATCACGAAACTCGTCACGTAATAAAGGATCTCCTGCAATACGCATGGCTTTAATACTACGACGATTACCGAAAATAATGATGCGTAATAAATCTAGCAGGGTAGAGTTAATCTCTAAATCAACTGGCTTTACAGGAGCACGGCTGTCAAAAAGCAGACCATGAGGACTAAACTGTACATAAAAATCAAAATAGGGTAGATAACTATTAATTTTAAGTACGATTTGCTTTTCAACAAATTTTTTGGCGTGTACGCGAACGACCCGATCATGCTTCAACACAAAAGAAAAAACCGTTTCCAGTACGATCATCACAATGGTGAGCAACAAATGATGATTTGTTCTTTGTTGCGACTCGCTCATATATCTTTATCCTTTAGTATTTAATAGAGCGTCCCGTCTCTAACCCGAACTGAGACTGCTGCATACTCTTAATAATTTACTGATTTAATGTGCTTTGTAGAACAGTTTAATCAAACGATCAAGCCCGGGCGTTGTTATTATAGGGCTATTTTTGTAGCTAAATGCAGTATAATGTTTATAAAATATTCAGGAGATTGTTTAAATGGATAATACCAAAACGGATCTGGTTGAAGAAACAACATTAAATAGAAAAATTCCTGGAACCAAGAACAGTACAAGAAGCGGCCGAAAGTCTGCTCTGGATTTCAGAAAATATACTAAACAGATTTGGCTGGCTGGATTGGGTGCATTTTCTCGTGCTGAGGAAGAAGGAAATAAATTATTTGACTCACTGGTCAAGGTTGGAGAAGAGCTGGAATCTAAGACATCAGATTCTGCTGAAGCTGGTAGTAAAATAACTGAACCCTCTCGAAATCCGGTTCATGAAATCAAGGATGGCGTAGAAAAATCTATAGATCACAGTATTCAGAATTCATTAAGCAGGATCGGACTGGCTACTACTAAAGATATTCAACATCTGGAACAGTTAATATTACAATTACATCATAAGGTTGACGTTTTAGTAAAAGAAAACCAGATATTGAAAGAACAAGAGTTGAAAAAGCAGTCTGAATCTTAACTTTCCTAATTTTTCAACATTTTTTTAGCATTAATTTTTGCGAAATCTTATTTTTCAGTATTGCGTTTTCCCCTTAAGCATTGCTATAAAGGCGTCATGGCCTTTTAAACTACAGCCTTGGTTCTTAAACAAACGATATCAAGAGGACGTTATCTTCATGAATAAATCAGAATTAATTGATGCGATTGCAGAAAAAGGGGGATTGTCTAAAACTGATGCTGGTAAGGCATTGGATGCGACTATTGCTTCAATTACAGAAGCGCTTAAACAGGGTGATACTGTAACTCTAGTGGGTTTCGGTACTTTTGGCGTGAAAGAACGCGCGGCTCGTACTGGTCGTAACCCTAAAACTGGTGAAGAATTACAAATTAAAGCAAGCAAAGTGCCTAGCTTTAAAGCAGGTAAAGGCTTAAAAGATTCTGTAGCTTAATCTTTTGTGGCTCAAGAACGCGCCAGAAGGCGCGTTTTTTATTAAAATGAAGAAAAGCCTGGCTTTATACATTCATTCACTTGTGTTTTTCAGTTAAAATCCCTTCGAAATAAAATATTGGAATACTTATGGAATCTTTTCGTAAAGTCATAAAGGGTTGGCTTGGTATCGTCCTGCTAATTTTGTTTTTGACCCCTTTAGCATTTGTAGGTATTGAAGGATATTTTAGCGGGGGTAATAAAGAAAATGTCGCTGCTACAGTAAACGGGCAAGAGATCTCCAAAAAAGAACTAGAGTCACTGACTAAATCTTATAAAGAACAATATTTAAACTTTGTAAATGGCGATGAGACCTTGCTGAATCAGCCTTTTATTCAGCAAACGGCACTGGATCATCTGATTGCACAGAATCTGATTTTACAGCAGGCTGAAAAACTGGGTATTTCTTTAAGTGATGCACAAATTGAACAGATGCTGGCCCAACAGCCAAGCTTCCAGCAAAATGGACAATTTTCTCAGACATTATATGAAAACTACTTGCGTTCTGTCGGGCTAACCAGTCAGGGCCTGATTGCAAACTTGCGACAAGACCATGCTTTAAAAATGTTAAATAGTACATTTGTAGATTATACGCTGGTCAGCAAAGTTGACATGAATCAGATTGCTAACTTGCAGACTGAGCAACGTACATTATTCCTGTCCAGCATTCCGCTAGATGAATATAAAAAGAATATTCGGGTTAGCCAGCAGGACATTGCTAACTATTATCAGAAGCATAAAAACAGTTTTAAGCAGACGGCTCATGTAGATGTGGATTATATTGTGTTGTCACCTGAACAGGTAAATGCTAAAGCAGCACCTGTTACGGATGCTGAGTTGCAGCAGGCTTATGCAAATTTTGTCGAAGCTCAAAATAAGAATGCAAAGCGTGAAGTTAAGCATATTCTTATTGCAACTTCTGATACCCGAAATGAAACCCAAGCGCAGAAACTCGCTAACGAGGTTTATGCAAAGATTCAAGGGGGGATGAATTTCGCACAGGCAGCTGCACAATATTCAGATGATACGGACTCTAAAACGAAAGGTGGCCTGATTGAAAGTTACCAGACAGGAGTTTATTCTGAAGCTTTTGATAAAGCTGTTCTGGGTTTAAAAGCAAATCAGATATCTCAACCCGTAAAGACCCAATATGGTTATCATATTATTCAGGCACAAACACTTGCGCAGAACGTTCCTTCGTTTGAAACTGAAAAGAGCCGTCTGGCTGCTGAAATTCAAAAGTCTAAAGTTGCAAACTTGTTTACTGATACGGTAAACAGTTTAAATGAAATGGTTGTTAGTAGCGATTCACTTGATGTGGTGCCTCAAGAAATCAAAGGTACACGCATAGAAACAGTTAAAAATGTTGGTTTAAATACTCGTCATCCAGTTTTAAATGACCCAAGTGTGAAAGCCCGTATTTTTAATGAAGATGTTAAAAATGGCGATCGTAATGTAACTAGCAATCTGCAACTTGCTACAGGGGAAGCAGTTTGGGTTAAAGTACGTGATTATCAGCCTGAAGGAGTTCAGTCGCTAGCTCAAGCTACTCCTGCAATTAAAACTAAAATAATTGACGAAAAGGCTGCCGGTTTAGCTGCCGCAAAGCTTAAAACCATGCTGGACGAATTTAAAACCCAACCAGCTCAACAGGTTTTAGCTAAACATAAAGTAGCTTTCCAGAGCGCTGGTACATTTACCCGTTCTCAAGGCTTAAAGCGCGAAGTCGAACGTGCTGCTTTTAGTGTAGCAGCCCCAAAAGCAGGCATGTGGTCTGTAACTACAGCAGCCTTGCCTAATGAGCTGGTATTGGTTGCTGTGGCAAATGTTAATAAAACCACTTCTAATGCTTTAACACCGGAACAGCTTCAGGAGCTAAGTAAACTCTATCAGCAGTTACGTGGGCAGCAGGAGCTGGAAGATTACACCCAATATCTAAAATCTAAAGCTAAAATTAAATAGCCTTTAAAATAAAAAAAGCACTTCGGTGCTTTTTTTATTGATCAACCTTTTATATTAATAAGCCAGTTTTTTCGCCATCCATATTTCGCAAGCACTACTATGTCCTGTATTACCTAAAGGCTGATCAAGACGTTCGAATCCTAGTCGTTCATAAAGTTTGACAGCTTGATATAAGGTGGCAGTTGTTTCCAGATATATTTTCTGGAAGTTTTGCTGTTGTGCAAATTCAAAACATTGTTGTAAAAGCTGTTTGGCCAAACCGTATCCTCGAGTTTCAGGAAGAAAATACATTTTCTGGATTTCCAGAATTGAAGTATCTCCCTGTAGCGGTGCAATACCGCCACCTCCTACTATTTTTCCCTGTGTGCTTTCTACTACCCAATAGCGACTGTTGGGTTGTTGATAAACCTGATATAGATCATCCAAGATGGGATCAGAGACTGCAAAACCTGCATCACTGGCAAGGCCGAATTCCTGAGAAACAGTACGGATAATTTGGGCAATAGATGGATTATCTTTAGATTGAATAAGTCTTAAATTAAACATATTGGAATTAGTCAGAACTTAAAAAGAAGACAGACTGTTATAACAAAAAATCAGTTAGTTGTAAGTCTGTCTCTCTATAAGTGGATCTTTGCTATTTAAGTTCGCTGGAAGTTTTTCCTAACTCGCGCCGGGCAATAATCAGCTGTTGAATCTGCTGAGTACCTTCAAAAATATCCAGAATTTTTGAGTCACGTGCCCATTTTTCTAACAGTTCATCTTCCCCATAACCCACGCTACCTGCCAGCTCTACACATTTTAGTGTAATTTCATTACCAATTCGACCTGCTTTAGCTTTGGCAATTGATGCTTCTTTTGAATTCGGTTTCTTGTTGTCTGCCATCCAGGCAGCTTTTAATGTCAGTAAACGTGCTGCTTCCCATTCCGCCTCCATTCTATAAATCTGTGCAGCAAGATATGAGGTTTGTAAATAAGGTGTAGCATAGTTCTGGTCAAGCTGGTCTTTAAAAATTTCCTTGATACGTTCCAGAGAAGCCCGGGCGCAACCTACTGCCATAGCAGCCACCAGCGGACGTGTATTGTCAAAAGTTTCCATCACTCCAGCAAAACCTTTCGCTATATCAATATCCGGATTTCCAAGTAAGTTTTCAGCTGGTACACGGCAATTAATAAAACTGATAGCCGCTGTATCTGAAGCTTTTATTCCTAATTTATGCTCTAGTCGTTCTACTTTCATACCCGGTGTACCTTTCGGCACCACAAAAGATTTGATTGCTGCACGGCCGAGCTTAGGGTCAAGTGTAGCCCAAACTACAATTGAGTCAGCACGCTGGCCTGATGTTACAAAGATTTTTTCACCGTTCAGTATATAATCTGTTCCGTCTTTAATTGCTGTAGTTCGGATTGCTGCAGAGTCAGAACCACAGTCCGGTTCGGTAATTGCCATTGCAGCCCACATCCCTTTAAAGCGTTCTAACTGTGAGTCATTGGCCACTGCTGCGATGGCAGAATTTCCCAAACCCTGACGAGGCATACTGAGCAATAGTCCTGTATCGCCGTAACACATTTCCATAATGCCCAGAGCTGTGGACATATTTACACCATTTTTATTACCCTGTATGTCGGCGCCACGTTTTCCGACTGCTGCACCTGCATTCAGTCCTTCGCCCCCTTCATTCATTCCATCGATGAGAGAGGCAATCATATCCAGTTCTTTAGGGTAACTGTGTTCAGCTTTGTCATACTTACGAGAAATAGGACGTAATACATATAAAGCAACCTCTCGAGCTTGCTGTACCATCAGCTTATACTTTTTTGGATTCTGCAAATTCATTTTTTAACCTTTTTTATAATAATGGGCTGATTTAAGCGTGTAAGCCAGAATACAAAATCGCTGTGGCTCGCAAGTCCCGATACCAGCGCTCTACCGGATATTCCTTGGTAAAACCATGACCTCCTAAAATCTGTACACCATCAGTACCAATTTTCATGGATTTTTCTGCACCTAAAAGCTTTGCCAGATAAGCCTCCCGGTGAAAGGGTTCTCCTGCTTCTGCAAGACTGGCGGCATTCCAGAGCATCATACGCATTGCCTCAATCTCAATGGCCATATCTGCAATTATAAAAGCGATACTCTGACGATGCGAAATAGGCTCACCAAATGCCATACGCTCATTTGCATAACGAACACAGTAATTTTTTACAGCCTCACAAGTGCCGATAGCTAGTGCGCACCACATCAGCTGGCCTAAATCTAGAAAGGCGCTATAGTCAAAGTCTTCATCTCCCAGCCGCTCAGCAGGAGTTTGATTAAACTTTAATGTGACAGTTTCACAGGCTTTAAGTCCCATGGCAGGACATTTTTTATAACTTACCGTACTATCGCGTATTACTACGAATACATCAGCTTGTCCATTATAGTCAGCACTCACAAGGAGCAGATCAGCGGTTTCACCTAAGAGGACGAAGGTTTTTTCTCCAGTAATATAAAACTGCTGATCTTTAAAAACAGCCTGAGTATCTAGCTGAAAAGGGTTAAACGCCGAAGAGTTTTCTTGAGTTGCAAAAGTAGCCTTAAGATCATTGAGGTGGTTAAAAGCGGTCAGGTATTTAGCCTGAACCTGTTCAGAACCCCAGCGACTCAAGGCATTAATTGCACTAAAACCAGAAAGTAGCCCAGCAGCCAGACTAAAATCTCCTCGACCAAGCTGTTCTGTAATCAGGATATTGCTAACAATATTTAAATGGTCTGCTACTCCTCCAAGTGCTTCAGGCAAAGCATATTCATTAAGTCCTAGGTCTTTCGCGTGTTGCCAGAGTTCTTGAGGAAAAGTCTCATTATGATCAGCGCGGGCTGCCAGAGGGTAAAGTATCTCCTGTGCAAATTGGTGCATACTTTCAACGAGCATCTGTTGTTCTTCACTCAAGTTTAAATCAAACAGGTTTTTTCCTTGAGGTGATAAGCGCTGTTTTTTTAGTGACTGACTTTTAAAAAATTTTTGTGATTGACTCAAACTTTTAAAACCAGCTTTAGAGCCTTGGTAAAGTGACTTTTCAATGAGCTTTCTCAAGTTAAACTGATCAATTACTTCACTACCTGCAATTCGGGTAATCAGTGATAGGCCTAGCCCTTGTGCTTTATTCATCATTTTTGTCATATATTTTCCAGCAGTTTTTTTATCATTATGCGGGGTATGCTGACATAGCTTATGATAAAACACCATGTCAGATATGACAGAAGTTGATTGGCTCTATTAGAGTATAGTGATTATATTATTTAATAAGTAAGTATTTGAAGTTTATTATCTATTTTTAAAGATTTTATAATGAAAAAAGCAAAGAATTGACCGGATTGACATGAAGTCATCCGGCCGGTGTATTTAAAGGTGATCACGAATCATTTTGCGCACATTGGTTTTAGCATTAATCACAGTCATAAAGGTATAGGCCCCGATAAATTTACGGCTGATAAACATAAACTCTTTTGGCGGTACGCTAAAATAGCGTGATGCCATTGATCTTGATGCCTGTTGCATTACGCGTGCATGAAGCTGGCTTTTCTTCCAGTCATAACGTTCCTGATCATCCATAACATCTGGTGGTAAGTCAGGATTATTTTCTTTACTGCTGAAGGCTTCTGTAGCCAGCAGAAAAACTTTTGCCATATCAGGTTTGATACTTTGTGGAATAGAGTCAAAAAACTCATAACCTGTCATCGCCTCTACCATAGCTGTCGAGTCATGGTTATAACCTGCCTGGATCAGGTGGCGCGCTACACTTAGCAGGTGCTCATCAAACTGCCGGATTGCCCCAAAATCGAGTAGAATAATCTTGTCTGCAATATCTGCACCATTGCCCAGACGGACCAGATAGTTTCCAAAATTTGGATCAGTCTGCATCTCGCCCCATTCAAAAATCTCACGTACTGCAATTTCTAGCGAAGCTTCACCCAGTCTGTTACGACGCTCCTGTGGTAATGACAGTATAACTGGGCTGTTAATAGGTACACCACGTTCAAAGGTCATGCAAAGGACTTGGGGAGCACAAAACTCATCTACAATTTGAGGAACAATATAACGTGGATCATCTTTAAGCCGCTCAGCAAAGCGCTGAGTGGTAGCCGCTTCTATAATGTAATTTACTTCGCGGTGCATCATGTCCCGGACTTCATCAAACCACTGATCAAATTCACGGGTTTGCGGTACCATCCGGGTCAGTTTAAGCATGTTTTTAAACAGGCTCATATCCGAGTCAATCGCGTCAGCCACTCCGGGATACTGAATTTTTAATACCAGCTCTTGACCATCAGATTTTCTTACTGCCCGATGCACCTGAGCTAATGAAGCTGTACCTATAGGCTCATGGTCAATCGTAAGCTGATCCAGTTTAGAGCCTAATTGGTCTTGAAGATGGGCTTTAATAGCAGGCCAAGCTAAAGCAACAGTCTGGTTATTTAAGGTATTTAAAGCCTGTGTAATCTCTTCAGGCAAAAAGTGTTCACCATAAAGTGCCATCATTTGGCCAATTTTAACAATTGATCCCTTTAGCTTGCCAATTTCGGAAACTAGATAGTTCGCCTGATCTGTCATGGCTTTTTTACGTTTCTTTTCTTTTTCTTCATCACTGGCAAAGAAGGAGCCGGCATTAGCTGTTGCCCAGCGGGTACCAGCAAGTAATGAGGCTTTCGCAATCGATAAGCGTCGGTCCATAGAGGAAGTTTTTAAATTCTTAAGCTTATCGTTTTGATGTGTCATGAAAGTAAAATCCTTTAGGAGTCGGCCTGATGAGCAATTTTAACCAATATTAACCGTTATCCGCGTATTAAAACAGTTGGACTTAAGGAACGGAGAGTTAAAAAATGCTAATAGCGAAACAAAACATACTTAAGTCACTAAATAGCCTAAGCATATACTTATATAACCATATTCAACGAAAAAATAAACTTACGCCCATATTCCAAAAGTAGGGCAATTAACGATATTGAACTTTTAGGGGATGGCGCTGGTTCAGTAAAGTTTTATTACGTATCAAATGCTGTATGATCAAAGCTTTTACACTCTCATGCATAAACCCTAAAGCATAACCTTTTACAATGATTATACTGGGTAAAGTAAAGAAAAAATAACGTGCATCTTCTAAATTGGGCTCTGTAAATACATGATATTCAGCCAGAACTTGCTGAAAGAACAGTTTTTCATGTTGGACTTTGACCGACTGCTCGTCATTCCAGTAGGACTGACGCATAGCCAGTAAATTATTATGCTTGTAACTCATGGTAGAAATATAACAGAAGAACGTATAATAAAATATGAGGACAGTTCTTTAAGATTCAATACGGAGAGTGATAAATTGCAAAAGCAGAATTTCCCGATATATTTTTAAATTTTTATATCGAACTTAAAGAATTTTATGAAAAATCAAAACTAAGCGTTGCAACTGGTATTTAGTTTGGGGAACAAAGATGCGATTAATATTAGGACCAGGACTTATCTTGATTTCAGCTCAGGCAGCTGCCATTGCTCAGCAAGGTTACTCTGAAACTTATACGCGCTGTATAAACCATGCGTATGGACAAACTGAAGTATTGCAGAAGTGCATCGATCAGGAGTTAAAGCAACATAAAAAACGATTAAAGAAAAGTTATCGTGCCTATTACAAGGTAAGTGGTCAGCACCAGGCAAATGTGATCCAGCAATATGAGCTTTGGGAGCGCCGTGTTCAAAGCCAATGTTATACAGCTATGGATAATCAGTTTGGTCGTCTACAACAATCACGTTGTATATTGGCGCAGGTGATTGAGCAGGCTAACTACTATGGGACCAGATATATTCCTTAAGCTATACTTCTATAACAGATAAAAAAATAGCCTTCCAAAAATACCGCTTTTACTGAGACAAGCATTATAAAAGCCCGCAAAAAACGGTATCATAAGGCCATTTTTGAAAAGTTGAACTTGGAGAGCCCTGAGTGGAGCGATCGACCATTAGCCCTGAACATTTACAGGAAGCTGCTGAAAATTTAACAACAATTCGTGATTTCATTCGTTTTGGTGTCTCTGCCCTGCGTCAATATGATGCACATCTGGGACAGGGGACTGAAGATTATTTTGCAGAAAGTTCAGCATTGGTATTACAAACGCTCTCTCTAGAATGGGCAGCCAATCCTGAAATTCTGGATGCAAAACTTTTACCGAGTGAAAAAGAAGAGTTTTTAAATCTGCTGGCGCGTCGTGTTAATGAGCGTATTCCTACTTCATACTTGTTAAATCTGGCTTATTTTTTTAATAAACCTTTTTATGTTGATGAACGGGTCTTAATTCCACGTTCACCGATTGCAGAATTGATTGAGAACCGCTTTGCTCCATATTGTCTTGATGAACACGGCCAGTTACGGGAAGCTCATAATAATCTTCCAGTAAATTCAGATCCGCAAACGCCGCGGCGTATTTTAGATATGTGCACAGGTTCTGGTTGCATTGCCATCGCACTGGCTTATGCGTTCCCTGAAGCAGAGGTTGATGCAACCGATATTTCCAAAGAAGCACTTGAAGTGGCTGCCATTAACACTGAGCACCATAATATGCAATATCAGGTTGCCTTGATGGAATCTGACCTTTTCTCAAAAATTCCAGCAGAAAATCAATATGACCTGATTGTTTCCAATCCGCCATATGTTGATGCTGAGGACATGGCTGACCTGCCTGAAGAGTTTCTGCATGAACCTGAGCTTGCCTTGGCTGCCGGTCAGGACGGCTTGGACCTGGTCCGTAAGATGCTGTCTCAGGCTGCAGATTATCTGACTGAAGATGGTCTGATTGTGATTGAAGTGGGGAACTCAGAATGGGCAATGAAGCAGAATTTTAATACGGTAGATTTCCACTGGCTCGAGTTTAAAAAAGGCGGCTCAGGTATTTTTGCACTGACTGCCGAGCAGTGCCGTCGCTATCAGCAACTGTTTCAAGAATCTGTTGAAGTATAAGGAAGATGAAGCATGGCGGGTAATAGTATTGGGCAACTCTTTCGTGTAACCACCTGTGGTGAGTCCCATGGAGTTGGCCTCATGGCAATTATAGATGGTGTGCCTCCAGGTATTGAGCTATGTGAAGCAGATTTGCAAAAAGATCTCGACCGCCGTAAGCCAGGAACTTCAAAGTTTGCCACCCAACGTAAAGAGCCTGATCAGGTTGAAATTGTTTCGGGCGTCTTTGAGGGTAAAACAACAGGTACATCGATTGGTTTGCTGATCCGTAACACTGACCAGAAGTCTAAAGACTATGGCAACATTGCTCAAACTTTTCGTCCTGGTCATGCCGATTATACTTATACTCATAAGTATGGTTTTCGAGATTATCGGGGCGGTGGGCGTTCTAGCGCACGCGAAACAGCAATGCGTGTGGCTGCCGGTGCAATTGCCAAAAAATACTTGGCAGAAAAATTTGGTATTGTGATCCGTGGCCATGTAACCCAGATTGGGCATGAAAAAGCTGAAAAACTGGACTGGAATGAAGTTGCTAATAATCCGTTTTTTTGTGGTGACATAGAAGCAGTTCCACGTTTCGAGGCGCTGGTAACCTCTTTACGTGAACAGGGAACCAGTTGTGGGGCGAAACTGGAAATTATTGCTGAGAACGTTCCGGTAGGCTGGGGGGAACCAGTATTTGATCGTTTAGATGCAGATATTGCCCATGCCATGATGAGTATTAATGCTGTAAAAGGTGTTGAAATTGGTGATGGTTTTGCCGTAGCTGGACAGTTTGGGCACGAGACTCGTGATGAACTGACTACAGAAGGATTTCTGGCAAACCATGCAGGCGGAATTTTAGGCGGGATTTCTAGCGGCCAGCATATCCGGGTAGCAATCGCACTAAAACCTACCGCCAGTATTACGACGCCAGGTAAAACGATCAATCTGAACCGTGAAGATACCGATGTGCTGACCAAGGGTCGCCATGACCCATGTGTGGGCGTACGTGCAACACCAATTGCAGAAGCAATGCTAGCTATTGTGCTAATGGATCACTATCTCAGACATCGTGCACAAAATGCAGATGTGATCCCTCCCTTTAAACCAATTGCCCCATAAACTTTAAATAAAGAGCCCCAATTACGGGGCTTTTTTATCGTTGAATGATTTGTATGATCTCTTGAGCAACCAGCTGGGTAAGTTGGTTCAATTTTTCTATTGGCGTACCTTCCAGAAAGTATTTAATCTCATAAAGATGATTGTGATCAGAAATTGCAATAAAAAATGTACCCACCGGTTTTTCAGATGAAGCACTACCGCCTGGTTTTAGAAGTCCTGTACAAGCAATAATTATATTAGCGCCTTTAAATAATTTATGACCTTGGATTGCCATGGCAGCTGTAACTTCTGCCGACTCAGCTGTGTATTGTTCAATAAGCATAGAATCAATTTTTAAAACATCAATCTTGATACTTGGGTCATAACTGACTAATCCTCCTAACAGGATATCTGCGCCGCTATTTTTAAAAATAGAAAACTGACTGGCCAGATAGCCAGAGCTGGCACTTTCAATAAATGCAATTTTTAATGTCTGTGTTTCAAGTAATGCGCAACATTTTTGAATTATGACCATGCTTATAGCTCTAGTTCTTATTTATTCTTAATTACTATATCTGAAAAGCCACCTGATTCCACATTAAAGGAAACTGGCTTTAATTGAGTAATTTAGGTCGTAGAACTTCAATCATAAAGTCTTTTTAAATGACCTTTAAAGGATTCTGTTGGGTTTTATAGCTTAGTTGTTGCTTTAACAGGCACTAACTACTAAAGATGCATTTCTTAAAGGAAGAAAACCTGTTAAAACTAAAAATAAAGTGTGTAAAGAAGACAGGCCTTTTATGAAAACAATAGTAAAGTACATTGTGTTAAAAAGTAAGGAGTATCAATTAGGCACGCCGTTATTTGAAGAAGAACTAGATGTGGGGAGCCAGTATTTTGACCAGATTCCAAAAATTATTAACTATCAGAATCATGACTTTTGTGTAAAGTCTAAAGAGCTCAGCCGTAAACAAATTTTTGATGATTTTGAAGAATCACAAGTTATTATTGTTAAAGTAATTGCATTAAATTGAAATTGTATAAGGCAACAGTAATGTTGCCTTTTAACTTCTATTACTGAAAAAATTATTAATAGTTTTAAGAAGGTAAATATAAATTTTCATCGCTGCAATCTTTAAATTTGTAGTAACTGAAACATGAAAAGAACAAATCATACTCATATTAAAGATTAGTAGACCAAACAAGAGTACTTAGTTGATATAAAAACATCAAAAATATATATCCCTTCTCTGCTTATAGGGAATATCATGAAATTTAAAGAAATACTTGATCTGCTGATCGATCCGGAACGTACTGGATGGATAGGCGTAAAAAAAACCAATAAATTTTTTAAATATGAAAATATCTATTTAGGTATTCATATCGGTGATAAAGCCATTATTGATATGAGTCTGGTACCTCATGGAGTAAGAGAATGTTATTGTCATTTTGAAAAAACAGGCTTCAAGCTAAAGATTATTTACACTTTTGAAGCAGACTTGGAATATGATCATAGAATACTCTCTAAGCTTAATATTTTTTGTTTTGATGGCGTAGGAGGACAGCAAGCGATTATTCCTGATCTTGACACTGAGCAGGCGCCTATTGAGTTTAAAAAAGCTTTAATAGAAGTCTTAAATACAGATAAAAAAATAAGGAAATATATCTTGAATCATATTGATTTTCATCCAAAAAAAGCTTGTACAAACTAACTTTTTGTAGATATATGAGAAAATATATACCCTGTTTAAGTATACTTATATTAATCGCTAGTTTAGGGCTGATTTCCGGATGCCAGCCACCTGCCTCTGGAGAGTCCGCTGGTTTTCGTTATCCTTTTCTTTATAGTCAGCTCATGAACAAAAAGTTATCTGGCCAACTTCCTGTGCCTGTAGAAGGGGTAACAAGGAAACAACTGCAAGATACTTGGGGAGCTGCTCGAAGTGAAGGTAGAAAACATGAAGGAATCGATATATTCGCTAAACGGGGGACACCTGTGCTTAGTACAACTGAAGGTATAGTTAGGCAGGTGGGTACTAACAATCTTGGTGGACAGGTAGTCTGGGTAACTGGTCCTGATTTAACTCATCATTATTATGCCCATTTAGAGAATTATGCTGAAAATATCACTGCGGGGGATTGGATCGAAGCAGGTGAAGTGATTGGCTATGTGGGAAATACAGGGAATGCGCGCGGAACACCGCCACATTTACATTATGGAATTTATATAAATGGGCAGGGAGCAATTAACCCTTATCCTTATTTAGAACCAAACTGAAAAATGAAGTCAAACAGAGAAATTTAAAATTAATTCGCTTAAAATGGTGTCTATAGATACACTTATTAAGTGATTTTTCATTGAAAAGAGATGATAAAATGGAAAGTGGATTAGTTCAGCTTGTGGATTCTTTAAAACTTGAAAAGGAAGGGTGCGAGCCTATACTGTTAGAGCTGGGCACTGTCCTGAAAGTAGTCTATCGTACTTCTGATATTTATCTGGTCAGTACAGACGATGGCTTTACTTTTACACTTGCAGCGAGTCAAGAAGACAAGGTGTGGAAAAAAGTATAAAAGTCAAATAAACCTACGATATTTTATAATAATTAAAATATAAATTGACCTATACCAATTTAAGGCGTATAAAGCTAACTCATTGATGCGGGATGGAGCAGTNNAAATCCAGCTCCCGCTACCAATAAAAATTTAAGGTTTATAGCCCAGTCTTCTATGATTGGGTTTTTTTATTTTTAAAATATGGGTTGCTAATCTAAAGGAAACCTGTATAATTGCCGCATAACTAGAAATATAGTTTTGTTTCAATAATCTCTCAGCTCGCAGTTTTTTATTAAATCCTTCGTCTTTATCAGATTTTAGTCTCATATATTATTTTCAAGTTATCCTAAGAGTTAAAGACTCTATTTATTTAAAAATTCAGGATTATATTATGTCTAATGTCGTAAAAGGTACAGTGAAGTGGTTCAACGAGACTAAAGGTTTTGGCTTTATTCAACAAGAATCAGGTCCAGATGTATTTGCTCACTATAGCGAAATCACTAACCAGGGTTTCAAAACTTTATATGAAGGCCAGCAAGTGCAATTTACTGTAGTTGACGGTAAAAAAGGCCCTCAAGCAAGCAACATTACTTTAGTGTAATAGCTCGTCTGCCTTAAATAATAAAAACCCATCTTTTGATGGGTTTTTTTATAACTAGTGCTACTTTAAAATATTAAACTGAGGTGCGACTCGTTCTTAAAGATTCCGCCCAGTCACTATGGTGACAACGTGGACAACTCTGATCTATCTTGGTCAACATTCTGGTTTCTCCGCATTTCATGCAAGAGTAAAAAGTATTTTCCTTAACAAATGTAGCTTTTTGATAAGCCTTTGGAAAAATTGGAAGTCCCCATTTTATATCCCTTTTCTCAAAGAAAAGTAAGCTTAATGCTCCATCTGATTCTAATAGGGCAGTTCTGATCTGACCTAAATGTTCTACATTCTGCTGGCGCATTTCGGCAAAAAATTCATCATGAGAGAAAGTCTCTTTTTCCAAATCCTTAAAAACTAGTTTTCCATCTTCTACTACACAAAGGGGTAAGCCTTCTAGCAATGCTTCTATTTTTTTATTTTTTACCATACTCCAAGTCGTAATCCGATATAGCAGCAGAATAGTAACGACTACTGTAAACGTTTGTATAATCGGCAGTTCCTCCATAAACATCGGATCACCAGCTGCCGAACCCAAACACAAGATTATTGCAACTTCAAAGATTGAGAGTTGCCGTATGCCACGTTTGCCTGATAACCGTAGGAATATAATAATAATTAGATACATCACTACGCAGCGAATGATGATTTCTAAAATAAATTTCCAAGACGTATCTCGTATAAAGATATCTGCAAAATCCATTTTAATTTTTGCCTACCTATATGATAAAAAATCTTAATAAATAATGAGTTAATTGAACAATAACTAAATTAGAGCACGAGAATGTATGGTTTTGAGACACATTTGGTTAGATTAGTTTAAATCTTGCAAGTTGATGAGGTTTAAATTTTTATACATAAATCCAGCTTGTCCTGCTTTCTTTATTTATTAAATATGTCAGTATCATGACCGTAATAATTTTATATATACCCAGCTTATGTCTTTGGAAACCTTTAACTTAAATTTATTCGGATTAATTAATGCATCTGAGAATGCAACTGATTTTAGTATTAATGTGGCCATCTTTATTGCTAATGACTTGCTCTATATTATGCTGATAATATTTCTGGTTTTATGGTTTAAAGGAAATTTTGATACTAAGAAACAAATACTTAAAGCTTTTATTTTCACCAGTATTGCCATTGCAATCAGCCAGATTATTTCTCAGCTTTTTTATCATCCGCGCCCCTTTGTAATGGAAGTGGGAAGAACAATTATCTTTCATGTGCCTAATGGCTCATTTCCAAGCGATCATATGCTCATTTTTAGCACAATTGCCTTTTCATACTTTTTCTCTAAACAACGTATTATTGGTTTAGGACTGATTGGATTAGCTTGGCTGGTTGCTTGGTCTAGAATATATCTTGGAGTACATTTTCCTTTGGATATGTTAGGAGCATTTTTTATTGCCTTGGCAATCAATATACTGGGTTTAACCTTATGGAAAAACTATAGTAATATATTAATGCAATTTATATTAAAAATATATTATTTTTTATTTAAGAAAATAATAGATAAGGGCTATATACGATAGATTAATTTTTATTATCTTAAGATTAAATTATATAGAAATTTAATGTTCTGAATCTAGTGAAATAGAATGGATTTTTGATAAATCTATAACTTATATATTTGATTCTTAATATGATATTAAAGTAGTATGATAATATATAAATCAAGACATAATATAGTTTTATTATATTTTAATTAAATTAATAAAATACTACGAAAGGTTATGGGAGATTAATTTTTTAATATCAACTTTATATCTGACTAATAGTGGTAGAGGAAATAGAATGCTTATTCAACTTTGCTATGCAAGTGAAAGAATAGAACGCTTAAATAGTGATCTTTTGGAGGATTTAAGTAATATTTTAACTAAATCAAAATTATTTAATCTGGAACAGCAGATCTTTGGGGTTCTTTATTATGCTAATGGTTTTTTCTTTCAGTGTCTTGAGGGAGAGAAATCTCAAGTAGAGGCTCTTTTTGTAAAAATAAAAGATGATAAGCGGCATCATAAAATTAAGTTATATAGAACTGTTATTATAGATGAGATAAATTTTAAAAGTTGGTCTATGAAATATGTTGAAAAAAATACTTGTATAGAACGCTTCTTTCATAAGCGTGGTAAAAAAAAGTTTCAGCCTTTAGAGCTTTTACAAGAGGATATCGCTTCCTTATTAGAGGTATTGATTGATTCTGTAGAGTCGGAATTGCCTAAGCGAACAAGACAAGGACTTAAATATCGTGGAGTGAACCGGTTTCTATAACTCATCCCTTCTTTGAGAGAATATGTCTCGTCTCAAACTAATAGTTTAATTTTTTAAAGGTTTAAGGCACAAAATATTTAACGATTTTTATTGATAATGATTATTAATTAAAGTATGGTGGATAATAATTTTTAATCTGCTTTTTATCAAATATGGCTAAAATCTTTTTTTTGGGCAAAAAAATCTTAGAAATATTTCTTATTTTAGGCATGGCTAGTACGGTTGCAATAACTGTTCATGCTAAACCTGATCTCAAACCCTTAGGTAAAAACATTGCAGATACAGGTTCACAAGTTTATAACTTTCAAATTAAAGAATTCATCTCTAAAGATCAAAAGCGAATTTATAAGGTTTGGTTAGGTATTCCTAAGCAAAAAAAGAATCTATCAACTGGAAGTACTGCTATTTTTATGCTGGATGGTAATTCCGTAATGTCCCGCCTGAATGAACATCTACTTCAAAGTATGGCCGAGCAGGATGCACCAGTTTTAGTTGCGATTGGTTATGAGACTAATCTGCCTTTTGACTCTAAGGCGCGTTCACTAGACTATACACCTTCTGCAGATGAAACAGGTGAGCCGGCAGCTGACCCTCGAAACCCTGAACGCTTGAGTGGTGGAAGTAAGGCATTTCGAAAAATTATTATACAAGAGATAGCACCGTGGGTAGAACAGCAGGTCAAGTTAGACCCTAAAAGAAAAATACTCTGGGGACATTCATACGGCGGATTATTTGTATTGGACAGTTTAATAGCTGCACAGTATTTTAGTCATTACTTTGCGGCAAGTCCTTCGTTATCATGGGCAGATCAACGTATAATGAAAAAATTAAGGAGTATAAAAGAACCTTTTGCTGAGTCTAAACAGCTTATACTCATGGAAGGAGATATTACTCCTCAAAAAAATCAAAAAGTTAGTCCAAATTTTAACAAAGGTATGCTTGTGAATAATCGTGAGCTACTTTCCTGTGTACATAGTCAAGGAGTAAGTGCCAAATTAATAATTTATCCGGAATTAAGCCACGGTGAGGTATTTGGGGCATCATTAAAGGATATATTACTGAATAAGCTTTTTTAATTTATATGACTTAATCAATCTAATAGAACTGATTAAGATTTGGTGAAATAGTTAATTTTACTTAAAAGTAATTAATAAAATTTAAAAATTTTTACTAAAAGGTAGGCTGGAAAAATATAAAAGGAAGATTTGAAGTCTTCGCTCAAAATTTCTGAGGAGAAAATATTGATACCACTAATTTTAAATACATTATACGGCATTCTATGTATATGAAGGGTCTAATAGCACTCTAAAGAATTATCTAGATGGGGCCTGGCAAAATATATCAGTTTATTCAAATGCCAGCCCTCTAGAGATTTAAGCCTCAATTAAGCTTAATTATTGCTGAAAAATAAGAAATTCCCAAAAAATAGGGTTAATCAACGAAGTATCTCTATTTTTGCTACGTCGATATCAGTAGGTTTATAGCGGTGGGTATCTACTTCACCCATTATGCGTACTTTTGTGCCTGGTTTAAGTTGAGAAGGAGTCGCCAGATCATCATCAATTTCAATATTTATGGTACCGGTTGAATCTTTAAACTCATAATGATCACTCTTAATATGGCGAGTTATTTTTCTAATCAATGTAACAGCTGTTTCATCTTTTGCTTTAATTGCCTGAGCCACAGTTACCTTATTTTTAATAGCTGCATTTATAAGTTTTTAGTCATTAGTATCTGCAAATATTTGAGTAGATAATACGGAGATTAAACCTGTTACCATAATTTTGCCAAGTTTTATCATGAATTATTCCTTTTATTATTAAAATAAATTTATAAAAAATTTAGCTTAAATTTAAAATATCTATATTATTAAATTGTTATTTAATTTATAGGTAGTTGAAGTTAAATAAAATTTAAATTTTTATAAAAATATTAAGAT